>DASSPH010000108.1 GCA_035699745.1 Vicinamibacterales bacterium | reverse complement strand
CGGCGACCGGTGTCCAAGCCCAGCGGAGGGGAACGCATGCTGCAAACGCACGCATCCGACCGGCGACTCTTCTGGACGGTGATTACTGCGCTCAGCGCCATCGCCGCTGTGGTGGCCTGGAACGTTCTGTAGCGACCGTCCAGGTCGCGCGACGCCCGACGAAGACGCGATTCCGTGAGCACGGAAACGATGCCCCTTCAGGGGGACTGTCGCACGCGCGTGAATTCCTCGCGGAGCTCGCGGAAGACTGGAAGGTCCTGGTCCGCCGACACCCACGTACGGAGCAGCTCGTCGTATGCCTTGCGGCTCTCCCCGACCGCACCCGCGCGGGCCAGTGCCCGAGCCGCCCCGAGCTGCGCGAGCGGAACCAGCGGGGAAAACGGGTCCGCGCCGCGATGGTCCACGACTCTCCGGAATTCGCGCGCGGCGGCCTCCGCAGCTCCGGCATGCAGCTGCGCGTCGGCGCGCAGGTACACCGGTACGAGCACGGCGATGCTGCCCGCTTCGTACCGCGAGGCGCGGCGCAACTCTTCAATCGCGGCGTCGAACCGACCGCGGGCCAGCAGTACGGCAGCCTCGGCGACCGGGAGGTATACGCCGTGCAGCAGCGTGTCGTCGGGCCGGACGCCGCGCAGCCGCCGGAGCACGGCGTCCGCCTCGTTCGGCACGCCGGCCAGCGCCAGCGTCGTCGCCGCCCGAAGCTGCGGTTCGTAGGAGGTCGCCGTCTCGAGCACTTCCCGTCCGCGCGCGATCGCCTCCCGTCGGTACCCGTAGAGCGCTTCCGTGAGCGCGGCGTGCGACGCGTAGCCGGATGCCACCTGCGGGAAGCCGCGCTCGGTCGCGACGGCGATGGCGTCCGCATAGAGACGGCGCGCCTCGCCGACCCGGCCGCGAAAGGCGGCAATCTGCGCCTGGGCGCCCGTCATGTCGAACACGCGCGTGCCTCCGGCGGCCCAGCGGATCTGTTCCTGCGCGACGCGCTGGTCGCCGGCGAGTTCCGCCAGCTGGTACAACAGCCGGCGCATCGGGGCGGTGTCGAGCTTCCGCGCCAGCGCCTCCTCCGCCACCGCTTTCGCCTCGGCGAATCGGCCGGCGCCGCGGTGCGCGTAGGCCAGGTTCGATCGCGGAAACGCGTGCGCGGGGTTGCGGCGCATCGCTTCACTCGCCTCCCTGGCGGCGGCCGAGTAATCGCCGGCGCGATTGAGCAGGACCGCCAGCGCATTCGCCGGCCGGTAATCGTGCGGGTACGTGGCTTTCCAGACCTCGAGCGCCTCGCGCGCCTTCAACTGATCCCCGGTGACGCGATCGTGATACTGGAACGTGATGAACAGGCGTTCGCGTTCGCTGACGCGGGCGCGCGATTGATACGCGAGTCGCGCGTACTGCTCGCTTCGCGCCGTTTCGCCGAATCCTCCGTAGATGGTTGAGAGCGTCGTATACGCGATCGCAAATTGCGGGTCGATCGCGATCGCGCGCTCGAGCAGGCCCACCGCATCCAGTTCCCGTCCCGCGGCGCGGTTGGCGACCGCTTCCGTGTACGCCTTCAGCGCTTCCAGCGACGGCGTCGTCGCCTCCTCGATCGGGACGCGGTGTCGGGCCAGCGACGCCATCGATTCGCCGAGCGACTCGCGGATGGAGATGGTGAGCTGGCCCATCGCTCTCAACACGTGTTCCTTTCGATCGACCTCCACGTGGTGACGGGCGATCGTGGCGCCGCTCGTGCAGTCGGTCCCGATCAGGGCGACGACCGTGGCGCTGCCGATGGCCGAGACGCTGCCTTCGAGCATGGCATGCAGGCCCAGCCGCTGACACACTTCGGCGGCCACCGCGTGGGTCATGCCGGCATCGGCGTCGCGTCCCATCAACCGCAGCGTTCCGCGGATCCGCTCGTCGGACACGAGATCCAGATACGGCGATTGCGCGAGGTAGACCGTCAGCGCCTCGCGGAGCGTGCCGTCGAAACTCGGATCGGCCGTGCCGTTGGCGATGTCGCTCACCAGGATCGAACTCCGCTCGACGGCGCGTCCTCCGTCCCGCAACGACGACCGCCGCGCGGCGCCGGTCTGCGCCACCAGCCCGATCGCGAGCGCCACGATCGCGGCGGTTCGCACGCGCTGGCCGATGTGCCACCGCGACGAACGCGCCGATGGGCGTCCGGCGCGCCGCACGCACTGGAGGTCGTCCCGCAATTGCTGGGCTGACTGATAGCGCCTCGCCGGATCCTTCTCGAGGGCCCGCCGGATGATCCGCTCGAGCGCCGCAGGCACCCGCGGGTTGAGATGGCGCGGTCTCGGCGGCGTGTGTCCGGCGATGGCCGTGACGATCTCGGCAGCGGTGTTGCCGCCGAACGCCGGCGTACCCGTCGCCATCTCGTATAGCAGGGCGCCGGCGGCGAAGATGTCGCTGCGCTCGTCTCCACACCCGGAAATCTGCTCCGGGGCCCGGTAGGGATGAACCGTGTCGTCGCCGCCGGCAGGGCCGGCGCAGATCACATCGACCGCGGACGTATGAGAGGTCGTGGGATCGAGGTCGGCCTGTGGCGGCGCCGGCGCGATCACTGCCGCACCGAGTTCGAGCAGCTTGGCATGGCCGTCGGTCGTGATGAACACGTTCGATGGCTTCACGTTGCCGTGGACGGTCCGGCGGCGGTGAGCCGCCGCGAGCGCGTCGGCGATCTGCACACCGATGTCGAGCACGCGATCCAGGGGCAGCGGCGATCCGGCGATCAACGTGTCGAGCGCTTCGCCGTCGAGCAGTTCCAGCACCAGGAACGGCTGACCGTTCTCTTCGCCGGAGTCGTGAACGGTGCAGATGTGCGGGTGGGCCACGAGCGAGGCGATTCGTGCTTCGTTGCGGAACCGCTCCACCGCCAGCGGCCGCGACAGCGCTTCACGGCGAAGCAGCTTGACCGCGACCTGCCGGCCCAGTCGCGTGTCCTGGGCCTTGTAGATCTCCGCGGGACCGTCGCGGCCGATCTCCTCGAGGAGCTCGTAGTGAGAAATGCGCATACAGCGCGCTCCTGCCGATCAATCGGGCCGCGACGACAGCGCCGCGTACTCGCCGCGAGCGGCGGCGAGCGGCACGAAGCCCGCATCGGCGTGCTTCCAGATCGCAAACAGCTCGTCGTACGCGCGCCGGCTGCTCGCCGCGTCACCGGCACGCGCGTGCGCCCGCGCGATGCCCAGGCGGGCCATGGGAATCACGGGGGCGAACGGGCTGACGCCGCGGTGCTCGAGGACCTTCGTGTATTCGGCAATCGCCTCCGTCAGCAGCCCTTTCTGGAGGTAGGCCTCGCCACGGAGATAACCCGGTACCAGTCCGGCGATCGTACCGAACTCAGTCGGGATGGCCGCACCGAGGGCGTCGATGGCGGCATCCGCGCGACCCTGCTGAAGGGCGATCGCGGCGCGCGTGGTCGGCGACAGCACCGTTCTCAGAAACGTCGCCTCGGGGTATCGGTGCTCGGCGCGGCGGACGAGCGCCTGCGCCTCTGCCACCAGACCCACGAGCCCGAGCGCCGCCGCCGCGCGAAAGCGCGGGATCGTCGCGCGGCTCTCGATGTCTTCGGCAGCGGCGATGATGCGCGAGACACGGTCGGCGGCGTGGCGCCGCTCTCCGTAGAGCGCCTCCATCCAGGCGATGTGGGCGAGATAGCCCGACGCCGTGCCCTTCAAGCCTCGTGCGGTTGCTATGTCGGCCGCGCGGCGGTAGAGATCCGACGCCTCGCGCACGCGTCCTTCGTAACCGGCGACCTCGGCCCGGGCGGACACGATATCGAACTCCCGCGGACGGTCCTTGCTCCACGCGACATGTGTCTCCGCGGATCCATCCCCGGCCAGAACCGCCAGGTGATACAGCAGGCGTCGCGTGGGCGAGGTCTCGACGCCAAGCGCGACCGCCTCGTCCGCGACTCTGCGCGCGTCGGCGTAGCGTCCCATCGATTGATACGCGAAGGCCAGGTTGGACAGCGCGAAGGCCTGCCCGGGGCTGCGCCGCAGCGCCTCGCGCGCCTCCGCCTCGGCCCTGGCGTACTGGCCGGTGCGGTTGTGGGCCAACGCGAGCGCATTGGCGGGGCGCCAGTCGCGCGGGTACGCGGCCTTCCAGAGTTGGAGCGCCCCCGCGGCGCGATCGGCGTTGCCGGTGACGCGGTCATGGTACTGATACTCGATGAAGAGGCGCTCGCGTTCGCTGACGCGTCCCCGCAGCTCGTACGCATGCCTCGCGCTGTCCTCGCTCCGCCGCCATTCACCGAGACCGCCGTACACCGTCGACAACGTGCCGTACGCCGAGGCGAACTGACGATCGAGTTCGATCGCCTGGTTGAAGAACGCAATCGACTCGAGTTCACGCCCCCGCCGCCGCTCTTCCAGCCCGAGGGTGTAGGCCTTCAGCGCCGCGAGCGACGGCGTGGTCGCCTGCTCGATTGGAACGTCGAACTTCTGGATCGTGGGCAGCGACTCGCCGAGCGTGGTGCGGATGCGTTTCGAAAGGCCGCCGAGCGCCGTGAGCACGCTCGGTTTGGTCGTCGCCTCCGCCTGCGCCCGCGCGATCACCTGACCGGTCAGGCAGTCGGTCGCGTTCAGCAGGAGCACGTAGTTGCGGCCCAGGGCGGCAAGCGAACCATCGACCATGGCTTTGACGCCGAGTCGCTGGCAGACTTCACGTGCGAGCGCGTGGGTGAGCCGCTCATCGGCGGTGCGTCCCATCAGCCGCAGCGTTTCGCCGAGCCGCCGTTCCGGGACGATGTCGAGGAACGGAGACTGACTGAGCTGCACGTTGACCGCGGTGACGAGCACACCGTCGAAATCGGCGTCGCCGGTGTTGTTCTCCATCGAACCGATGACAATGCTGTCCCGCTCGGCCAGCGGCGCGGCCCGCTGCAGCAGCCAGACCGACGCCGCGACGCCCGTCGTCGCGACCGCTGTCACGGCCCCGAGCCAAACCGCGACTCTTCTCCTGCGCGTGAGACCGTACACCGCCGCGCTCGTGCCGTTCGACGGGTCACGCTGACACCCGGGCGCGCGAAGCGCGGCGTCGATGTCCACGAGCAGATCGGCGGCGGTTTGGTACCGCTGCTCCGGGTCCACCGTGATCAGTCGCCTGATGATCGCGTCGAGCGCTTCGGGAATCGCCGGGTTCACGCTTCGCGGCGGCAGATAGGCCCCGTTGACGATCCGTCCCAGGATGCGCGCCGCGTCGTCACCCCCAAAGGCACGCTGTCCTGTGGACATTTCGTACAGCACGCTGCCGAGCGAGAACAGATCGCTCCGCGCATCCGCGGGGAGGCCGCGGGCCTGTTCCGGTGACATGTAGGCAACCGTGCCGACCGCGGCCCCTGTCCGCGTCAGGTCGGCCGCGGCCTCGGGCTGTCCCAACGGCTCCAGCGACACCGTTCCGGTCGGCGGCCCCTCGCCCCGCGCGAGTTTCGCGACGCCGAAGTCCAGGATCTTGATCTGGTCGCCGTCGGTCACGAACAGGTTGGCGGGTTTGATGTCCCGGTGCACGATGCCGCGCCGGTGGGCCGCGTCGAGAGCATCGGCGATCTGCCGCGCGAGCTCGAGGACGCGTTCCGGCGGCATCGGTCCGCTCTGAAGGCATTGACGGACGGTGACGCCCTCGAGCCGCTCCATGACGATGAACGGCTGTCCGTCGTGCTCGCCGAGCTCGTGAATGGTGCAGATATGCGGGTGTTTCAGCGCCGAGGCCAGGCGCGCTTCCCGTTCGAACCGCGCCAGCCAGTGTTCGGCGCCGATCGCGTCCAGCCGCAGGAGCTTGATCGCGACGTCGCGCCCCAGCCGCAGGTCCTCCGCTTGGTACACCACCGCCATCCCGCCCTCCCCGATCGGGGCGCGCAGGCGGTAGTGCGAGATGACGCTGGGAATTCCCGGGCTCACACGGCCTGCCGGTGTCCCGTGTTCAGGCGGCGGAAAGCGGCGACGGGCTCGCTCCATGTGCCCCGAGCACGTCGATCCTCCTCGTGCGGGACGCCGAGGAAATGCATATGCGGCGCCAGGCGGAAATCGGCGTCACCGGCGCGCTTCCGCAACGCATTTCGTGCATTGAACGCGCCCGCACTGCTCTATCGATCGGAATATTCCACGTCAGCGGGAAAAATCGCCCGCGCGGCAGACCTCAGCGCGCGGCGCAGGTGGTCACGGTCCTACACGTGCACGATCTCCCCCTTCAGCGAATACGCGATCGCGAGCACATCTTTCTGTGTCTGCTCGTCGATGTTGTGCCTGCGCAGGACAGAAAGGATGTCGTCAAGCGTCGCCACGTACTCGGCCGCGCTGATGTTCATGCCGCGGTGGGTATCGCGCATGGTGCGACCGAGATACGGCTTCTGTCCACCGCTCCCTGCTTCCAGAAAGGCGCACAGGTGTCCTTTGGTCGTCGCCAGCTTTTCCGGGGTGTCGAGATACGGGCGGAACCGCGCACTGATGATCGGGTTCTCCATGTGCGCGGCAACGATGTCGTCCACCAGCGCGGCAATGCCGCTCGACCCGCCAAGGCGTTCAAAGAGCGTCTGTGCCTGCATCCGTGTTCTCCTCATTCGCGTCGAGTCGACGCTGATGTGAAATAGAAATCGAGCATGTCGTGCAGCGGAGCGGGATCGCGGCGGAGACGAGTTCGCAAGGCGGCGCCTTCCCAGCAGTTGACGAGCAGCTCCGCCATCCGCTGGGCATCAGTGCCGGCGGGAAGGTCGGCGCGCTGGACCGCTTCCTCAAGACACGCGGCAATCCGGCGCGCGATGTCCGAGAGGCACGCTTCCACCTTCTGGCGAAAGGCCTCGCTGACGCCTGACAGTTCCTGTCCGAGTCCGCCCAGCAGACATCCGAGGTAGCCTTCGGAGCGGTATTTTTCGGCACTCAGCTCGAAGAACCGCCGCACGCGGGTCAGCGGCGCCACACTCGTGTCGCCGAGACACTGGTCCAGGCCCGCATGAACCTCGCTCATGTAGAGGTCGATCACTTGAAGGCCGAAGTCCTCCTTGCTCGTGAAGTGGTGGTAGAACGATCCCTTCGGAATGCGGGTCGCGTCGAGGACCGCGGCGATCCCGAGATCATTGAACCCACGCTCCAGCAGCATGGCCATGCCCTGCTCGAGCAGCTGCCGCTTGGTCTCAGTTGCCATGTCGTCGTGTTCGCCTTACCTTCCCGTCTAGACCGACCGGTCTACTCGGCGCAATTTGCACCGGAATCCAGCGGTTGTCAAGTCGCCGCCTTCGGGTTCGACACGCCGTCCAAGGCTTTGGGGCGACCGGACATCGGGCGACGATTCGTGCCCGACCTTCCGCTACTTGAAATACGGACGCACCACGTGACGCGCCGCATCAAGCTCGAAGCCGATGCGCTGCACGAGTTCACGGGAGCGTTCCTCGTGCGTCTGCGCCAGCTTCAGTTCCTCAGCCAGCGCGAAGATCCGCGTCAACCGGCTCAGCAGCGCCGCGCTGTCGACATGGACGAGCTGCCGGATGATGTCCTGGAGATCGAACGAGAGCGTCGAAGCCACTATCGCGCCCTGACGAATCTGCAGCAGCTCACGGAGCCGCAGCCGCGCGTCGGCACCGTGCGGTCGAAACACGAGCCCGCCCACGCCAAGTGTTCCGCGATGCTTGCCGCTGGAGAGCAGGTCGACGTTGTAGGTCGCGCCATCTGCTGAGGAGATGTTCTCGATCGTGAAGACTGCGTCGGGGAAAGCGTGCAGCCACAACTTGGCGAACTCGAGGTAGCCCCTCGGCCCTGGCTGCTGCGGTCCAGTCAGCAGCTGCTCCAGGGCCGCGTGCGGAGCAATCAGCGACGCGGCGTCTTCGAGGCGGCGAGTGTTGAAGTGAGTGTAGTAGAGCCGGATGAGCGCCTCGGCTGTCATGGAAGACCATCCATCGGAGCGCCCGCAATCCTATACGAGTTCGATGCCGTCGCCATTTGTGCTCACACGCGCCCAATGCTGGAAAAGTAACGAGCAACAGAATCGCGCCATCTGGCGCTTCCGCAGCGGCAATCGGTTCGAGTTGAACGCCAATCCCACCGGCGAGCGCCTGGTGACGCCGACGCCATTGCCGGCGTGCCCGTCGCGCCTGGGTCGTACCACTGGATGCGATACCGCGTCGAAGTCGGCACGGCGCACAAGCGGGGGCTCTATTCGGCTGGTGACATGGTCGTTCGGTCGATTCGACGACGGCGACCTCGATCAGCTGATTGGGACCGGGCCCTGCAATCCGACACCACGTGTCACGATCGAGTTCACCGGCGAACGCAACGTAGTCCACGCTCTCATCGCCCGTCGCGTCGAGTCAGCTGCTGGCGATCAATTTCGCAAACCCGCGCGCTACCGGTTGCGTACTCTCGATGTGGCGTCGGCAGCAGGTGCGGACGTCACTCGCGCCCCGCGTCGGAACGCTGGTCGAGGCGCTGCCCCATAAGGTATTGTGAGGCGCGCCACCACCACTCGTATCAACCTCGAATGCGCCATACGGACGTAGTTGTCGTCGGAGCGGGCCTGGCCGGACTGACGTGCGCGCTCGAGCTCAGCGCGCTCGGGCTCCGCGTGCAGGTCCTCGAGTCGCGGCAGGTCGTCGGCGGACGCACCTCGTCGTGGGTGGAAAGGGGGATGCGCGTCGAATCGGGGCTTCACCGGGTCATCGGCTTCTACCGGCACCTGCCCGCTGTGCTCGCGGATGCCGGCGTCGAAATCGACGACGTCGTCTGCTGGGAGGACGAGATCGAGATTCGCGTCCCCGACGGCGGAGGCGCGGCGGTGCTCGCGACGGGGCCGCTCTCCCGCCCGGCGGAGACTGTTGCGGGCGTTTCGAACCTGCTGCGGATCATCTCGCTCGCCGATCTCATGTCGCTTCCGGCGTTCTTCGCCGGCGGCCTGCACGAGTACTTTCTGAGTCCTTGGCGGCTCGATCAGGTAAGCGTCGCGGAACAGGCGAGGGCCTACGGAGTCACGGAAAACGCCATCAACCGGGTACTCGTGCCGCTGACCGCTGGCGTCTTCTTTCTGCCGCCCGAGCGCTACTCGGCGTACGCGTTCTTCGGACTGCTCGGACCCTATTTTCATCAGCTGACCTCCCTGCGCGTCGGCGCTTTCACCGGCGGCATGACCGAGGTGATGGCGGCGCCGCTCGCCGAGGCCATCATGAGGAATGGCGGTTCCGTCCGTACCAACGCGGCGGCCGAGCGGCTCGTGATCGACGAGGGTCGGGTCGAGGGTGTGGAGCTGAAGGGCGAGCGCCTGACGGCGTCGCATGTCGTCGTCGCCACGTCGCTCGACGCCGCCCAGCGCCTGATTGCCGCGGCGATTCCGGATCATCCGTGGTTCGCGCCGATGCTGCGGCTGCCGTCGATGCCGGCGGTCTCGATCCAGATTGAGCTGGACGGCCCGGCCATGCCGGTCGATCACACGACGTTCGGCCCCAATACGGTGCTGGCAAGCTTCGCCGAGCAATCGCGCACGACCTTTCCGGACGTGCCCGGCCGCCTGTCGATCATCCTCAGTCCACCGAGTCTTTTCGTGGGCATGGATGATGCGGACATTCTCGACGTGGTACGGCGCGATGCCGAGCGGCTCGGCCTGCCGGTGCGCGATCGCATCCGGCAATACCGCGTCGTGCGGCTGCCCGCAGATTTCTATTCGCTGTCGCCGGGCACCGATGCGCTGCGACCGCCGCAGCAGACGCCGGTTCCGGGTCTCACGCTGGCGGGAGATTACACGCAACAGCCCTACCTCGCGACCATGGAAGGCGCGGTTGCGTCCGGCAGGCTCGCGTCGGCCGCCGTGCAGGCGGCGATGTAGCCGGCGCTACGCGCGCTTGGGCAGCGCGTCCTTCGGGTACTTGTGCCCGGTCGATCGCGCGCCGGCGATGAGCAGCTGCGCTTGCGCCTCGATGTTCTGGATCGGAGCGGCGGCAGCGGGCTTGCTCACGACGGCGCCCGTCGTACAGGCGCGCCAGCCGAGGCGGGCTTCATGGGTCTGCCGCAAGATGGTCGCCGCCGTGAACGTCCGCGTGAGCACACCGGCGCCGCGACTGGGCTCGGCGAGCCATTCGCGATGCAGCCGGCCGAGTATCGGCTTCCCCATCCATCGCTTCAACGGCGCGAGCCGCTGGCCGCCGTTCGGATACGCCGCGAGGATGGTTCGGCGTACTCGCTGCAGCTCCAGGTCAGGAATCGGCGTGCCGGCCAGGGATCGCTCGAGGAACAACGATACGCCGCGCTCGACCGCCTTCAGCCAATGGAACAGCTCGGTACGATCGTGTCGGCTGAACAGCGCGCAGCCGGTCGTCGGCATCACGGATTTCAGCAGCAGGTGCGAGTAGGCCGGGGCGTGCGGAACGCGGCTGATGGCGATGATGGTGTCGAGCACCTCGTCGAGAGTGCGGTCCGGATCCATGCCCTGTGCCTGGTAGTCGAGATAATGCGCGACGTTCTGGAATTCAGCGCGCGCCGCAACCGCGGCCAGTGCCGGAATGGTGAACGGATAGAGCAGGTAGGTGAGGATCGGCGGCCTGCTCTCGAAGCCGCGGTTCAACGTCTCGATCATGCGTCTCGTCGCCGCGATGGTCTCCGGCTTCTCGCCGGGGAACCCATGGATGAAGCCGAAGGTCGCGGTCACCCCGTGCTTCGCCAGCGCCTCCACCGCGGGGCGCACGTGCGTGACCCTGGTCCCCTTCTTCATCGCGTCCAGAATCCGCTGATCGCCGCTCTCCTGGCCGACGAAGAGATGCGTGACGCCAGCCGCCGCCATCAGCGATGCGCTCAGCTCGTTGATGTCGCTGACCCGCGCGAATGCCCAGATCGGATGCGGCGATCCGCCGCGCGCGATCAGCGCGCGCAGGATCGCGTTCCAGCGCTCGTGCGGGAAGCTGGCGGTGGCGTCGACAATGTTGATCGCGGCGTTGCGGACGACGGCGGTCTGCATGATGGCGTCCGCCGCCTCGTCGGGGGCGAGCGCCTGCGGCGAGCTGAGCGCGCGATAGCTGCAGAACTCGCACTTGAAGACGCAGCCGCGCTGTGTCTCCACGCCGACTTCGACCAGGTCCGCGCCGAGATCCAGCCGCGGCTCGATACGGTCCGCCAGCGACCAGTCGACCGGCGGCCGCGACCGGAGATTCATCGGCTCCGCGTGTCCGGTGTGCCGCTTCTCCCCATCGGCGCCGTTCAGGTACAGGCCGGGCACGCGATCGAGCGACGTGCCGTCGCGCACCGCCGTGACGATCGCGGGCAGCCGCACTTCCCCCTCGCCGACGCAGTAGACGTCGGCGTCCAGCGACAGGAAGTTCTTCGCGTTCGAGGCGTAGTAGTAGCCGCCGACGAGCAGCCTGCTGTCGGGCAGGGCGCGCCGGATCACTCCGCACAACGCGCTCAGCCAGGGATGGTGCATGAGGAACGTGGTGCAGAGCGCCACGGTCCGCGGCGCGCGTCGGCGAAGCCGCGACAACTCGCGCCGCCACCAGTCCAGCTCGCGCACCCCCGGGTCGATGGCGTGCCACGAGAGACCGGCGTGCTCGAGCGCCGAGGCGAGCACCACGGCGGCGAGCGTACGGGTGCGCGGAAACGCCAGCTCGCGTCCGCTGATGGTGGGCCGCATCCCACGCTGCCAGTAGTTCAGCTGCACCCCCAGGTGCTTTTCCAACTCGAGGGTCGCGGCTTCGAGCGGCAAAGCGATCCGCGCCAGGTAGGTCGGACGCATGTGCGGGTCGAGCACGGGCGCCGTGGCAGGCTCGAACGGGACGACGATCAAACAGTCCAGCATGGCGATGCCTCGTCGTGACGGGCGCGTGCCCGTCCTCCCCCGGCCGTGAAGCGAACCGCGACCGCCGCTACCGGTTCGTGCCGGTCGTCGGTGCCGTCTTCGCCGAGGTTGTCACCTTGACTTTCAGCTCGCGCCGCGCTCCCTTGGCTTCCTTCGGGAGGCGCACGTTCAGCACGCCATCGCGGAACTCGGCGGTGATGTTGTCGCGGTCGATGTCGTCCGGCAACTGCACGGTGGCGACGCGATCGAAGCGGCTGTCGTCGCGCGCGCGCGAACGCACCTCGAGAACGTCGCGGTCGATGACCAGCGACATCTCCTCGGCGTCGTAGGCCGGCAGCTCGATGTGCGCGTGATAGTTCTCGTCCCCTTCGACGACCGCGACCGTCGCCGGCCGCGCCATCACTGGCCGTGGTTCAACCCGGACCTGCGCCACGGCCGGCTGGTACACCGGCTGACCTGCGGGCTGGTAGTAGGTCGTCTGCTGATACTGGGGCGGCTGGTAGGCGGCGCTGGCCGCGTAGGCGCTTTGCGCGGCGGCGTTCCACTGCTGCGCCGACACGCCGGACAGACCAACCATCGATTCGGCAACCGAGTTGGCGACCGTCGCGGCCGCGCGCATGCGCGCCTGGGCGATGTCGGAGATCAGCTTGATCACGAAGGGCACGCCGGCGTAGCCGAAGCCGAGCGGCATGCCGAAGTACGGCCCGGCAGCCACGGTGTAGCTGCCCGTCTGGTAGGCCGGGCCAGGTCGATCGAATCGCGGATCATAGTTTTTCACACGCCCTCCAATGCGCGCTGATGCGCGCAATTCATCAGCCTCTTTCCAGACCGGCGCTGCGGTTCTCTTCCTGCCTGCGGAGCAATGCCACAACCGCTTCCTGCAGCGTCGACATGGTCTGGCAGTAGGTGCCGGCGGCCGCGAGCCCGACGACCAGACGATGCGTACGCCCAAGGCTATGGTACGGCAACGCGGGAATCCAATGGTGCAGCGCGTGATAGCGAAGCCCGACCGGAGCGAACAGCAGCTCCCACACGGCCCGCATCCCGCGCGCCGGCTCCGCGATGATCGTGCGCGAGTCGAGCAGCTGGCCGAGCGTCGTCATCTCGTGTCCATCGCTTTCGTAGCGGTGCGCGGCGAGCACGCGGACCGCGTTGATCGCGGCGGCCGCGGCGGCCACGACGGTCCACGCGACGATCAGGCGCCCCGGCAGCACACCCGTCGCCCACGCGGTTACCGCGGTCCAGCACACGACCGCGCACATCGCTTCCTGAACGAGCCCGGCGGCGGCCAGGCGACGCTGCCGCACGTAACGCGGATTGATGGCGAGCGACGACGCGCGCGCGAGGAGGCGTCGGCGCAGCGGCGGCACGAGCCACGAGATCGGCGCGAGCACGGCGAAGCGCAGCACCATGGCGATCGGGAGCAGCGTCGCACTCGCGGCGAACAGACCGATCATCCACGCCGGCTGGTGCGCGAACGGCAGGTATTCTGGATCGCCGTCGGTGCCGTAGAGCCGCGGACGGTGGTGATCGAGGTGAACGCCCTCATACAGGAACAGAGGCACCAGCAGCGGAATGCCGGCGACGGCGTGCCAGGCGACGTCGAACCAGGGAAGCTCACGCCGGTTGACGTGCGTCAGTTCATGGATGAACGACGTCGCTCTGTAGAGCGCGAAGGTCGCCACGAGCGCCAGCCCCGCCTGCACCAGCATCGCGTCGCTGAGCGCGGCGCCGGCCAGCGCGGCCCAGCCGATCGCCGCCGACGCCACGAGGTCCGTCCAGTAGATCCGGCGGTCGGGTACGTACCAGTCGCGTGGAATCTTCTCGTGAACGGCCGTCCGCAGCGAAGCGGGCGCTGAAGCGGCAAGCTCGGTGCCCATGGTTCCCTTTCCGTCCGCGTCAGGTCCAGGCCTCGGGTGAGATCCCGGCGGGCGCCGCGTCGGGAAGCGCATGCACGACATAGCGCGCGAGCAGCTCGATCGACGGAAAATCGTAGGCGGCGGTTGGCGGAATCTCGCGTCCCAGCCACGACTCGAGCTGCACCGTCAGATCCACATACTGGAGGGAGTTCAAGCCGAAGTAGGCGAACGTCGCTGTCGAGTCGATCGAATTCGTAGCCACACCCGCCGTCCGTGCGACCGCGGCGCAGAGCCAGGCACGCACCGTTTCCTCATCCACGTCGAGTCGGGCCTGTTGTTTGGTCATCGCAGTTCTCCCCTTCCGGCGATCTTCTCCGCCAGCGGCAGCTTCAGATCCCAGGCCAGCCGGCAGAGCCGCAGCAGGCGGATCAGGTAGCCCGAGATGTCCACCTGCCACCACTTGAAGCCGTGCAGCGCGGCGCTCGGGAAGGCATGGTGATTGTTGTGCCACCCTTCACCGAACGTGAACACCGCAATGACAAAGTTGTTGCGGCTCTGATCGCGCACCCGGTAGGGCCGCGTGCCGAACATGTGGCAGATCGAGTTGACGCTCCAGGTCGTGTGGTGGGTCACCGCGATGCGGACCAGTCCACCCCACAACAGCCCGAGCAGGAATCCGGACGGCGTGGGCGTCACGGCGAAACCGATCGCGCCGGGGATGAGCAGCCCCAGGCCGACGAGCCAGCCGTACATCCTGCTGACGCGGAACAGGGCGCGATCGCGGAGCAGGTCCGGCACGTAGTGCACCCAGTCGGTCACATCGGGATTGAACAGCCATCCCGTGTGCGCATGCCAGAATCCCTGCACGTAGTCGAGCGTGCCGTGTTCGGCGAGGTACGGCGAATGCGGATCGCCCGGACGGTCGGCGCACGCGTGGTGGCGCCGATGGATCGCGGCCCAGTACAACACCGGACCTTGTGCCGCCATGGAACCGAGCGCGCAAAGCGCCAGCCGCACGATCGGCGGCGTCGAAAACGCCTTGTGCGAGACCAGGCGGTGGAACCCCACGCCAATGGCAACCACCGTCAGCGCGTAGCCGGCGACCAGCATCGTCAGATCGACCGGCCGGATTCCCCTGTCCCAGAGCAGAACGATGGCGCCGATCAGCGAGAGGAACGGAACGATCACGACGAGCAGCGCGATGCGCCGTTCCGTCCTCCACGCCTGCGCGTTGGCGGCGGCGATGCCGGAAACTACCGGTACGGTGCTGTGATTAGCCATCCCTCTCCCTCCCTTCAAACGCACGGTCGGATGTCGGTGTCCAGACATCGAGGGTGGACGCGGCGAGCGCCGCGCGACAGACGAACCGTCGCGGTTTGCCGCTGGTGGTCCGCGGCAGCGCGCCGGGTTTGAGCAGCCTGATCGCGTGAACCGGGAGCGACCACTGATCGGCGACGCGCCGCCGGATGGCGTCGACGAGATCGTCGTGACGCTGCGGCGCCGCGTGCCGCTTCACTTCGTGAACGATCGCCAGCCGCTCCTGCCCCTCGACATCGACCGCGAACGCCGCGCAGGCGCCGTGCATCAGATCCGGATGCAGATCGTCGAGCGAGGCTTCGACGTCCTCGGCCCAGTACTTCCGTCCGGCGATGACGATGGCGTCTTTCAGGCGGCCGGTCACGAACAGCGAGCCGCCGGAGACGGCGCCGAGATCTCCCGTTCGCATGAACGGCCCGCGCCCGTCCAGCATCCAGCCGAACGCGCGCGCGGTTTCGGCAGCGTCATTCCAGTAGCCCGCGGCAACGCTGGGACCGCGCACCCAGATCTCGCCGATCGCGCCGTCGGGGCATTCGCGCAGCGAGTCAGGCTGGACGATGCGCACCTCATGGCCGTCAGCGGGTCCGCCGCAGCCGATGCGTCCGTCCGGCGCCGCCGCCGGCGCGCACCCCGACGTCCGATCAGGGCCGGTCACGAGCAAGGTGGCCTCGGCCAGCCCGTAGCACGGATAGAACGCGTGCTTGCGAAAGCCGCACGGGGCGAATGCGGCCGAAAACCGCTCGAGCGTCGCCGGCCGGATCGGCTCCGCCCCGTTGAACGCGACCTCCCAGCTCGAGAGATCGAGCGACGCCCGCTGCGCGTCGCTGATCCGGTCCACGCACCAGCGATAGGCGGAATCGGGTCCGCCGCTGATCGTCGCGCGCGCGTCGGAGATGGCCTTCAGCCATCGGAAGGGCTGCTGCAGGAAGGAAACCGGCGACAGGAGCGTCACGCCGAACCCGCCGAAAAGCGGGCCGAGCACGCCGCCGATCAGGCCCATGTCGTGGTGCGGCGGCAGCCAGATCACCCCGTGGCTCGCCGGTGTCGTCTGGAACTTGCGGTGCACCGCCGCGATGTTCGCGAGCAGGTTCCGCTGGCTGAGGACGACCCCCTTCGGCGTGCGCGTCGAGCCGGAGCTGTACTGGATGATCGCCGGCGCACGCGGATCGATCGCGGCGGGCGGGGCTTCGACGTCCGCCGACTGGAGATCGGTGAGGAAATGGACGTCCCGCCAGGGACCGTCCATCGCGCGAAGCACGGGCACGAGCGCCGGTGTCGTCATCACCACCGAGGGCCGGGCGTCGGTGGCGATGCGCGCGACGGTGTCGAACCGCCGTTCGGTCCTGCCGACATGGGGCATCGTCGACGGCACGGCGATCACGCCGGCCTGGAGGCAGCCGAACGTCGCGACGACGAAGTCGAGGCCTGCGGGCAGCAGGATCAGCGCGCGATCGCCGACCCTGGCGTGCTCGAGAAGCGCCGCCGCCGTCGTGGCCGCGCGCCGGCAAAGCGTGCGGTAATCGAGCGTCTGGGGGTCGCCGGTTCTTGGCAGAAACCGGTAGCCGCGCAGATCGGGCGCGCTGGAGGCGCGATAGGCGAGCAGCTCCGCAAACGTGTTCCACATGGTCGGACGCTCACACCTGAAGCCAGGCACGCTGGTCGAAGTCCGCCACCGCTTCCACCTGGCGCCGCAGCGCGCTTCGGGCAATCAGCCACTGTCCGGCGAAATACGTCGACTGAACGACGATCACGGCGCCGTCGAACGGCGTCCACCATCGCGCGACGGCAAGTACCGAATCCGACACGCCGAATAGCCACGTCCCTGCGGCCATGTCGCGGAGTCGCGGGTCGCGCGGCGCCGACAGCCACGTCGCGAGCGATCCGGCGATCACCACGGTTTCGACGAGCGCGTAGGCAATCACGACCGTCTGCAGCGGCTGCGGCACGGCGATCGCGAAGAGCGCGACGATCGCGATCGTCAGCGGCGTGACCGCCATCGCGCCGGCCGCCAGGCGCGGGCGGGCCGCCAGGTGCCATGCCACGCTCGAGGCGTACGCCGCCTGCGCCAGGAGGAACACCGCAGTGCCGGCAATGAACGACACTTCAATCAGCAGCCCGCCGGCCAGCGACAGAACCAGGCCGGCGACCCGCCGGCGTGCCCCGGCATCGGCGACGCCCCATCGCTGCAGCAGGACGAGCAGCAGCAGGATCGGCAGCCCTTTCAGCGCCAGGAAGACGGCCGCCGACGCGAACTGCGCGGCCAGCACGACGACGGCCGCCAGGGCGAGGTAGGCGCGCGTCACGCTCGTCATCGCGACACCGGCGCGAGGAATCCTGTGGCTTGGAAGTAGCCGAGGATGCGGCGCACGACCAGCGCCATCGGCTCCGCGGAGACTCCCGCGGCGCCGGCCACGCGCCGCGTGTTGGCATCGTCCACGTCCGGCATTCTCAAGTGCAGCTCGTCGAGTTGCTGGATGAAGTCGGCGAAGGGATAGAGCGCGTTCTGGCGCAGGCCCGGGCCGAGATCGAAGAAGCGCCGCTTCCAGTCGCTGAAGGGAATCGCCTCGACGGCATAGCCGGCGTCCCTGAGTACCGCGAGCAGATCGAACAGATGAATCGGTTCGGGATGGCCGAGGTGGAACACGCGCCCGATCGAATCTGGCCGGGCGGCGATCTCGACGATCATCCGCGACACATAGTCGATCGGCACGAGCTCCACCGCCGTGTCGACTGCCGGCGCCGCTCCCATCTGGATGCAGCCCTTGATCATGCACGCGGCGAATTCGTTGGTCTTGGCGAAGGCCCCGGTCCGCGCCTCGCCGACCAGCATGCCCGGTCGGTAGATCGTGACCGGGAGATTCCGGCCGATCGCCGCCTGCATGATGGCGTCGATCACCCATTTGGACTGTTCGTAGCCGTTCGGAAGACCGCGCTCGAAGGCGGGCGGCGCATCTTCATACACACGGCAGCCTGACGCCCGCTCCGTCGACATCAGCATGCCGAGCGTCGACATGAAGTGCACCGTCTTGAGCCGGCCGGTCGTGGCAAACCGCAGCATGTCGACCGCGCTGTCGACGTTCATGCGCTTCAGCGAGCGGTAGTCGTAGACGAAATTCACGCGCGCCGCGCAGTGCACGACCGACTCGATCTCTTCCGCGAGCCGCTGCCCCTCCGCGGCGGGCAGGCCGAAGTCGGGCTGCTCGAGATCGCCGGCGATCACCTCGAGCCGCGGCGTCGGCGGAATGGCAAGGCCGTAGCGGCGCAGGCTGTCCGCCAGGCGGCGGCTCGCGGCGGCGACGGACGGCGCGCGGATGATGCAGGTGACGATCGCATCAGAGCGGCGCAGCAGCTCGGCCAGCAGGAAACTGCCCAGGAATCCGTTGGCGCCGGTCAGCAGCACACGGCGGGCTGGCACGACCGGCGCCGCGAGTCCGGTGCGCGCGATCGCGGGGTCCAGCGCGACTTCCGCCGCCAACGCCGGTTCCGCGCGGGTGCGCGTTTCGCGATGACGCCGCAGCGCGTCGATGTGTTCAGCGACCTGCGCCACGCTCGGGTTTTGCAGCGCGCTGAGTGAGATGCCGACGCGGTACAGCTCGTGGACCCGGGCCACGAACTCGGCCAGCCTCAGCGAGTCGCCGCCGAGATCGAAGAATCGCTGGTCCGGCCGAATGCACCGCACGCCGAGGAGATCTTCCCAGAGCCAGGCCACCGCCTGCTGCAGCGGCGACTCCGACGCCGGGCGAGGGCGATCGCCCGCGGCGTGCGCGGCGCGCATCGCCGTCGACACGGCGGCCGCCGATCGGAAGCGCTGCGCGATCAGGTTCATCAGCCCGGCGGGCTCGCGCCCGATCGCGACCGACACGTCCGTGTCGGCACGCCCTGATTCGTACCCGGCGGTGGCGCCGGGGGCCACCGCGCGCGTCGGGCCGTCGCGAGCGGCAAGATCGATGGGAAGGTCGCACCACGCCTGACTCGTGTCCGCCGCGGCCGCCGCCGCCAGCCGTTCGAAGAACTCACGGGCCGGAGCATTCCGGCTCGTTCGCCGGATCCGGACGCGCACGGCGGATCGTCCGTGCTGCGCGGCCAGCGCCCGGGCGCGGTCCCACATCCGGTGTTCGACCCGTTTGCCGAGCGCGCGGCAGCTCAGGACGAAGTGCTCCAGGTCGGCCGCCGCGCCGCCGGGATCCAGCCGCAGGACGATCGCGCCGATGAGGCCGTAATCGCCGTAGCGGTCTCGCGCATGTACGCTTTCGACGACGCGCCGCGGGTCACCCAGCCATTGGCAGAGTTCCGCCTCGCCACACGCCGTGGCTGAGATCGTGAACTGGCTGGTTCGCGCCGTCAGCTGACTGACGCGCGCCACCTCGTCGCTGTCGAGTGGATGCGTGTCGACCGACAGCGCGAGATGCGCGAGGAACTCGTCGAGCGACGGAAACGTTGCCTGCACGCGCCGCCGCATCGCCTGGACGCGGTACTGTTCGGTGCGGGTGCGGTCGGCTTCGGTGTAGCTGATGCGATCCAGCACCCAGAAGTGGTCGAGAAACGCCGGCCACTCGTCGATGTCGTCCGGAGGTTCAGCGACCAGGACCTCCGGGCACTCGGCCCGGATCTCGGCGCGCTCGCTGGCGCTGTCGTCCAGGAACAGGAACGTGTCGAGCCCGATGTCGAGCTCGCGCGCCAGCTCGGCGAGGTTGCGCGATTTCGGCAGCCAGTTGATGCGGTGCGCGACGACGTCTTCGAGCCGCAGCACCATGCCCGGCGTGTGACGAAACACGTCCACGACGCTGGCTTCGCTGTTCTTACTGCACAGACAGAGCAGCACGCCGCCCTGCGCCAGCGACTGCAGCCGGGCCTGCACGCGCCGATGCGACGGCGTCACGACGACGCCGTCGGCGCCGTCCTCGCCGCAGTTGCCCAGCCACAGCGTGTTGTCGCAGTCGACCGCGATCGCTTTGGGCGCCCGGCGCCGCAGCGCGGCGATCGTCCGCGCGACATGGGTGCCGATCGCGACGAAGAATGCAGAGGTGTAGGGAATGTGACCTTCGTGTTGAGCGTGCGGGTTCACGACCTCGGCGACGCCGTAGCGCGCGGCCGTCTCGGCGAGATCGACGCAGACCACCCCAGGCACTGCCGCCAGCTGCGCGTGGATCTGCCGGTGACAGCGCGCGTCGTCGGGCCCGACCCGCGCCTGGTTTGGACACAGGCCGACGATCAGGGGCGCCCCGCCGGCGGCGGCGAACACCGCGTCGACGAACTGCGCGGTGACGTCGTGCAACAGGCGCGCGCGTTCGGCGTCGCCCGCACGCGGCGCATCACGCAGCCAATCGGCGATCCGCACCAGGACGACGCGGCAGAGGCAGCTGCCGCGATTCAGCGCGCTGTCCGGATCGAGCAGCTGCTGCAGCACCTGGTTGTACGGCGCGAACGTGATCGGCGCCGCAATCGACAGCATGCGCAGCCAGAACTCGAGCGTGGACTTGATCGGTTCGACGGTGAAGTTCGCGGCGACGCGCACGTCGGAGTCGGCGGCGTTCACCAGACCAGCCGATGGCGCGGCGATGCGCGCCGTCTCGTCGGAACGGAAGTTCATGTTCAGCATCCGATCCTTCGTGAGGGACGGCACGGTACTTCATTCCGCGCGCGCGCTCAATACGAGATTTAAAAAAATCGTCGGCGAGCGAAAAAGTAACGCTGAGCATGCGGTGCGGGTAGTTGCTACTTGTGGGAACGTGATACCCGCGTCGATCGCACGATCGAGTCGCATCGGCTCCGATCTTTTCTCCCGCACGTTCGATTCACCATTGACATGCGTCGTACGGCAAGCGCAGAATCCGCGTCTACTCACGACGGACTGCTCCGAGCGCACTGCTGGATTCACTGGAGTACGTTATGTCGCTCTCCGCCACGCCTTCCGTTCTCGATCCCCGATGGCTCGTCAACAAGCGCTTCGACATCGTCTTCGTGCTGATTGGCGCGGTGCTCGTGTCGGCGCTCTGTTTCGCGCTCGTCGCGCTCGGTTCTGGCTTCGCTGTGCTCGCCGTCGGGTTCGCCATCGTTCTCGATTTCCCGCACGTGATGCAGACCTACGTCCGTATCTGGATGGACGCGCGGGAAGCCAAGGTGTATGGCCGCGGCTTCCTGACCAGCCTGGCGCTGATCGCGGCCTGTGCGACCTACCTCTATGCCGCGGGAGAAGTGGTCCTGCTCATCGCGGTGTGGATCTACTGGCAGCCGTTCCACGTGCTGAAGCAGCACATCGGGATCACACGCATCTACAACGCCAAGAATGGCTACCGGAGCCCCTCGCCGCTGGCCGACTATACGTTGTGGCTCGGATGCGTGAGCCCGATCCTGGCGCGCATCTTCCTGACCGGGCTCCAGTTCGACGAGTACATCATCCTCGGCCGGCGGCTGCCGTTCTCGAACCTCACCATTCCCACGCCGCCGGTGTCGGGGCCCGTCGTGATCCTCGCGTACGCGTTGCTGGCCGGGTGTACGGTGCTGCTGCTGAGGGAACAGTGGCTGCGGGCCCGCCGCGGGCAGCCGACGATGGCGGCCGGCGCCGCCGCGAATCTCGCGCTGGCGGTCGTGTCCTACAACGTGGCGTATCTGTTCGTCTCGAACCTCTACGCGACCATTCTCATCGCGTCGTCCGTCCACAGCCTGCAGTACCACGCCATCTGCTGGTCGTACAACCATCGCCGCACCGTCGTCGGCGGCGACGATCGATCGGCCAGGGTGCTGGCGTACCTGTCGCGGCGGGAAGCGTTGCCGATGTACGTGGCGTTCATGCTGGTCCTCGGCGGCGTGTGTGCCGTCCTCGAGCTGTTTGCCGACGGACTGATCCCGTTGATCATTGTCCTGCACCACTTCTACTTCGACGGTCTGATCTGGAAACCGGGGACGAACGCCGATCTGAAGGTCGGTCTGGGGCTGACGGATGCACGTCCGGCCTAGCCATGCCGGTCGTCTCTGCGTCGTCGCCCGGACTGTTGCGCGAGTTCATCGACCTGCCGGCGAAGCTCTACGCCGGCGATCCCTGCTGGGTGCCGCCGTACCGGCCGGAGCTGGCGGAGACGTTCGATCGCCGTCGGAATCCGTTCTTCCGCGTCGCCGAGATCGAACATTTCCTCGCGGTCGACGCGCGGGGCCGGGCGGTCGGGCGCGTTGCTGCATGCGTGCATCACGCCTACAACCGCTGCCTCGATCGGCGGCACGCGTTCTTCGGGTTCTTCGAGTCGGTCCCCGACGGCGAGGTGGCCGGCGCGCTGCTGAGTACCGTGGAGGAGTGGGCCGCGGCGCGAGGTCTCGACACGGTGGCCGGACCGTACTCGTACTGCCCGACGCAGGAGGCCGGGCTGCTGGTCGAGGGCTTCGACGGCCCGCCCGCGCTGCTGCAGACCTACAACCCGCCGTATTACGAGCGGTTGATCCGCGACGCGGGGTACGAGCGGTCGTTCACGATCCAGACGTTCTCCGGCGAGGTCGACGCCCTGCGAGACCGGACCGGAGCGCTGATCGAGCAAGGCAGACGGGTCGCCCGCGCCCACGGCCTCACGGTTCGACCGCTGGACCGCAGCCGCCTGGACGCGGAGCGCACGCGCCTGCTCGCCCTGTTCAACGATGCGTTCAGCCGCAATCGCGACGTGGTGCCGATCGAAGACGAGGTGTTCAGGTTCCAGACCGCCGCGCTCGAGGCCATCGTCGATCCGCGGCTGGTGCTGATCGCCGAGCGGGACGGCGCGCCGGTCGGCTTCGTGCTCGCGCTCCCGAATTTCAACGAGGTGCTGCTGCGGTACCGCGGCCGGATCACGCTGCCGATGCTGCTGAAACGCAGGGCGGTGCTGCGCTCGATCCGCTCCGCGGTGATCGTGCTGATTGGCGCCCGCCGCGAGGCGCACGGCCTGGGCCTGTCACGCGTGCTCCTTGGCGAGCTGCTGAAGCAGGGGCTCGGCGCCGGCTACGAGCGGTTCCACTCGACGTGGGTCGACGAGCAGAACGGCGCGATGCTGTCGGGCATTCGGCGCTTTCGGCGTTCGCGGCCGGACAAGCGTTATGGCATTTATCGGAAAGCGCTCGCCGCTGCGCGTTGACGCGGCGACGCTGCGCGCGCAATGGGGCGTCGACGTCGACGCCGACGGCGAACTCGCCGTCGACGGCGTGCGCGCGGTGGCGCTCGCCGATCGCTTCGGGACCCCGCTGCACGTCGTGAACGCGGCGCGATTCGATCGCGACGCGCGGGCGTTCGGCGAGGCGTTCACCTCCCGCTATCCCGGGCCCGTCGAAGTGTATCTGGCGGCGAAGGCGAACGCCGTCTGCGGCGTGCTGGAGCTCGCGCGCGCCGCCGGACTGCGGGTCGAGGTGTTCACGTCGTTCGAGCTGCGCCTGGCGCGCGCCGCCGGCTACCCGCCTGAACAGATCATCGTCAACGGTCCGGCCAAGACGCGCGAGCTGCTCGAAGACTGCGTCGAGGCCGACGTGCATCTGGTGATAGTCGACTCGCCGATCGAGCTGCACGATCTGGCGGCGATCGCCTCGGAGGCCGGGCGCCGGATCGGTGTGCTGCTGCGCGTCAACGTGGACTGCGTGCCGCGCGGCATGAACCCGGGAACGGCGACCGGTTCACGCCGCAGCGTCTTCGGCATGGAGTGGCGCGGCGAGGAGTTGACCGCGGCGGTCCGCTTCTGCCTGCGCCAGCGCCACCTCGAGTTCCGCGGTCTGCACATGCACATCGGCAGCGGCATTCGACAGGCAGCGGATTACGCGCCGGCCTGCGCCCGGCTCTGCGAGACCGCGGCGCGGATCGCGCGCGAGACCGGTGCGCCAATCGCCTGCCTCGACGTCGGCGGCGGGTTCGGATCGCCGATGGTGCGCGAGTTCTCGGCGCTCGAGTTCCTGCGCTACCACGTCCGCCACCGGCTGCCGCGTCTCGCGCCGCCGGACGGGGTCGCCGCATTCGAGGATTTCGCCACCGTGATCACGCGTGCAATCGTCGACCACTGCCGGCGACGGTCCCTGCCGCTGCCAACGCTGGTCCTGGAGCCGGGGCGGTGCCTGACCGGCCCGAATCAGCTGCTGCTGCTGCGCGTGCTCCGCACCAAGCAGCGGGTCGGACTCCGGCGGTGGATCGTCACCGACGGCGGGCAGATGACGGTCAATTTCCCGACGTTCTACGAGTATCACGCGATGTTGTCGTGCCGTCAGCCGCTCGCGCCGGCGGGTCCGCCGGTCGACGTGATCGGTCCCGGCTGTCACGCGGCGGACGTCGTCTCGCGCGACCGCCGGCTGCCGCCGCTGAGCGAGGGAGACGTGCTGGCCATCATGGATGCCGGCGCCTACTTCCTGCCGTTCGAAGGCAACTTCGGCTTTCCGCGCGCGGCGGTCGTCGCCGTCGCCGCCGGCAGGCCGACCCTGGTGCGCCGGCGCGAGACGTACGACGACATGCTGGCACGCGAAGCCATTCAGGTGGAGGTGGGCACATGACACCGTCGATCGTCAAACGGCATGCGCTGGCCGCCACGACGGAAACGATGCGCCGGATGATGCTGATCACCGTGGGCGCGCAGCATCGCCGGTTCGTTGCCGCGACCGCGGATCCGCGCGCCGCGCAGGCGGCACGGCTGCACCGCATCCTGCGAACGAACGCCGCCACCGAATACGGCGTCCGCTACGGCTTCTCGTCGATCAGGACCATCGCCGACTTCCAGACGCGCGTGCCGATCGTGACCTACGATCAGGTGCGGCCGCACATCAAGAAGATGATGGACGGCGCTCCAGGGGTGCTCACCGCCGAGCGGCCGTATCAGTACCTGCTGACGAGCGGGTCGACGAACGAACCGAAGTACGTGCCGGTGACGCGATCGTTTCGCCGCGAGTACGCCACGCCGCTGCAGTTCTACTATCTGTACCGGCAGCATCCCGACATCTTCCGGCCGGGCGGCATCCTGTCGATGGTCAGTCCGGCGATCGAGGGCTGGACGGCGGCGGGGGTGCCGTACGGAGCGGCGTCCGGCCTCACGTATCTCAGTCAGAACGCGCTCGTCCGCACGCTCTACGCCGTTCCCTACGACGCCTTCACGATCAAGGACTTTGCGGCCAAGTACTACGTCATCCTGCGCATGGCGGTCGAGCGCGACCTGCGGGTGATTCTGATGGCCAATCCGAGCACGCTCGGACTGCTGCTCAAGGAGCTGAATCAGCACGCCGAGTCGCTGATCCAGGACATCGCGGACGGGCGCATCACCGCCCCCGCGCCGATCGATCCGGACGTTCGCCGGCGCCTCGCGAGCCGCCTCCGCCCGAATCCGCAGCGCGCGCGTGAACTCGCGCGCATTCGCGACGCCGACGGCGGCACGCTTCCGCCGGTCCGCGTCTGGCCGCGCCTGCGCGCCGTAGTCTGCTGGCGGGACGCGTCGGCGGCCCTGTATCTGCCGGCGCTGGAAGCGTCGCTCGGCGACGTGCCGGTGTACAACCTCGGTTACGCCGCGAGCGAGGGGCTCGGCACGTTCCGTCTCGCCGGCGCCGGCGACGAGGTGCTCGCCATCACCGGCCACCTGTTCGAGTTCTGCGACGTGGACGAGATCGACGGCGCCGTGGGCAGCGCCGGTCCCCTGCGGCTGTGCGACGAGCTCGAGGAAGGCCATCGCTACTTCATCGTGATGACCACGTCGGGCGGCCTCTACCGCTATCACATCGACGACATCGTCGAGGTCCGCGGCTTCGTCAACCGGACGCCGGCGCTGCGCTTCGTGCAGAAGGGGACGAACAGCTACTCGTTCACCGGCGAAAAGCTGACGGAAGCGCAGATCATCGCTGCCGTGACCGCCGCGACGTCGGCCCACGGGGTGACCCCCACCTTCTTCACGGCGCTGCCGATCTTCGGGGAGCCGCCGCACTATCGCGTGATGGTAGAAGGCCCCGCGTCAGGGACGTCCGTGCCGGCGAACCTGCTGGCCGGTGCGATCGATGCCGAGCTGTCGCGCCTGAACGTCGAGTTCGAGGGCAAGCGGAAATCGCGTCGGCTGGCGTCGACACAGGTGGTGTTCCTGCCGCCGGGGTTCTTCGAGCAGTATCGCGAGGCGACACACCGTACGAAACGGGATGCGCAGATCAAGTTCAAGCACCTGAACCCGGACGCCCTGTTCCACGAGACGGTGGCGGCGTTCGACACCCGATCACCTGTATGCGGGTAGTCGCCGCGGAGCTGGTCCGGCTCGCCATCCCGTTCCGCTTCTCGTTTGCCCACGCGGCCGCGACGCGGCAGCGCTCCGACAACCTGATCCTGAAGCTCACGCTTCAGAACGGCACCGTCGGATACGGCGAATGCCTGGCCCGTTCGTACGTGACCGGGGAAACCGCCGACGCCGTGGCGGAGTGGTTCTTCAGGGAAGGCCGGCCGTTTCTCGCGGCGCTCGACCTTCGCGATCGCGACGCGCTCGCCGAGCTGATCACGAGAAGCGATCGAGGCGCGCTGGACGCCGGCGGAGCCGCCGGATGTCTGGTCGAACTGGCGGTGATCGACGCGTTCGGCAAGGCATTCGGCGTCAGGGCCAGCGAGATCTTCGGGCGCCAGGAGCGCGAGACCGCCACGTATGCCGGAGTCGTCGGCCGGATGAACCGGACGGCACGGCGTCTGCTGCTGCGCCGCCTGCGCGACGCAGGGCTGGGCACGGCGAAACTCAAAGTGGGTTTCGGCGCGGCCGATCTCGCCGCGCTCGCCGACTGCCGCGCCGTGCTCGGCCCCGACGCGGTACTCGGCGTCGACGCGAACGGCGCCTGGCGGGCCGACGAGGCGCTGAGCGCGATCGCCCAGATGCAGCCGTTCAACGTTGCCTTCGTCGAGCAGCCGACCGCCCGCGGGGATCGCGCCGGCGCCGCGGCGGTGGCGGCGCGCTCGGCGATTCCCGTGGTGCTCGACGAATCGGTCTGTTCGATCGCCGAGGCGGAAGACGCCTGCGCAAACCATCTCGGCCACGGCTTCAGCGTTCGCGTCAGCAAAGTCGGCGGGCTGCGCAACGCGCTTCGGCTCTACGATTTCGCGCGTGAGCGCGGCCTGCGCTATCACGTCGGCGCCCTGGTCGGTGAGACCGGCATCCTCGCGGCCGCCGGACGGCAGCTGGCGCTGATGACCGAACCGGGGACGACGGAAGGATCGTTTGGCGACCTGCTGCTGTCGGAGGACATTACCGATCCGTCGGTTCGCTTCGGGAGGAACGGCGCCGCCACTCGGCTGCCCGGCGCGGGACTCGGCGTTGCCGTCGTCGCGTCACGCGTCGCGCGCCATGCGCGTGCCGATGCGCGTCAGTTCCTGCAGGAGCAGCCGCAATGACGGCGGCGGCCGCGACGGCGGGATATCTCGGCGCGCCCGGAGCGCGGCTCTATTACCAGCTCTGGAACAACGGTACGCCGCGGGCGCGGGTCGTTCTGCTGCACGGACTCGAAAGCCACAGCGGCTGGTTCGACGACTTTGGTGCGCGGCTCGCGGCGTTCGGCTACGCGGTCGTCGCGGTGGATCGGGCCGGCGCCGGCCGCAGCGACGGACGCCGCGGCGATCTGACAGGAACGCGCGGTCTGTTCGCGCAGCTGCGCACGGTCCTCTGCGAGGTGACGCCCTCGCTGCCGACGTTCGTGCTCGGTTTCTCCTGGGGCGCTCGCTGGGCGCTGGCGCAGGCCGTCACCTGCCCCGCCGAGTCGCATGGACTGATCGTGATGGCGCCGGGACTCTGCCTGCGCGATCCCTACCCGGCGTGGCGGCGCGCCGCGGTGCTGGCCGGCGCGCTGTGCCGGCCCGCCGCGCAGGTGCCCACGCCGGTGACGCACGACGAGTGCTTCACCACACGCGCGGCGGCGCTCGCCTACATCCGGGCGGATCCACGCCGACTGTCCAGGGTGACCGCGCGACTCCTGATGCACTCATGGATCCTCGAGCGCACCTTCGCGCGGCACGCGGCGCGGTTGCGCACGCCAGTACTGCATCTGATCGCCGGCCAGGATGCCATCTGCGACAACGCGCGCAACCGTCAGCTGCTTCGCGGAGCGTTGTCGGAAGGACTGTACGCCGAACGCGTCTACGCCGATGCGGAACACGCCTTGATGTTCGAATGCGACCGCTACCCGATCGCCGCGGACGTCGCCGGCTGGATCGCGTCGCATTCATCCTCGTGAGGCAGAGCATGCCCATCAACACCACGGAGTCCCTGCCCATTCCCCTGGCCGAGGTGGCCGCACTGTCCGCGCGCCGCACCACGGATCTCCATGCGGCGCACATCAACAGCATCTTTCCGCGATCCGCGGAGCCGCTGAAGCTGCTGCGGCGCTATGTGCGCGCCGAAGGCATGTACTTGTGGGACGACGCCGGTGAGCGCTACCACGATTTCTTCAACGGCTTCGGCTGCCTCAACCTTGGCCACAACCATCCCCGAGTGGTGGCCGCCCTTCGCGAGGCGCTCGACGGCAGCCTGCCGATGATCCATCAGCTGTCGCCGTCCGCCTATGAAGCGGCACTGGCGCACAATCTCGCCGCGGTGCTGCCGCAGGAGCTCAGCGTCTCGTACTTCCAGAACAGCGGGTCGGAGGCGGTGGAGGCGGCGATCAAGCTGGCTCGCCTCGCCACCGGCCGCCGCGCCATCGTGTCGACGTGCAACGCCTACCACGGGCGTACGCTGGGCGCGCTGTCGCTCACCGGGATGCCCCAATACACTCAGCCGTTCGAGCCGCTGCTGCCCGGAGCCGAGCAGCTCCCATTCGGTGACACGTCGGCGATCGAGCGGCGCCTCGCCCGCGGCGACGTCGCCGCCCTCGTTCTCGAGCCGATTCAAGGGCAAGGCGGCGTCCACGTGCCCGCGGACAGCTACCTCACACGCGCGCGCGAGCTGTGTTCGCGCCACGGCACGCTCCTCGTCTTCGACGAGGTCCAGACCGGATTCGGCAGAACCGGACGGTTGTTCGCCTTCGAGCACGTCGGCGCTGTGCCTGACGTGCTGCTGACCTCGAAGTCGCTCGGCGGCGGCCTGATGCCGCTGTCGGCGATCACGACGTCGGAGCGTCTCTGGACCAAGGCCTACGGCACGTTGAAGCGCTTCGTCCTGCACGGCTCGACGTTCAGCGGCAACACGCTCGCGTGCGTCGCCGGTCTGGCCGCGCTCGAAGCCATCCTCGAGGAGCGGCTTCCCGAGCGCGCGGCCGAGCAGGGACGGTACTTCTTCGCGCGCCTCGCGGAACTGAAGTCCCGCCACCACTGCATCAAGGAGGTGCGCGGCCGTGGACTGATGATCGGCATCGTCTTCGATCTGGCGAGCTGGAACCCGCTGAGCGGCCTGTCCCATGTGCTCATCGATGCCATCTCGCCGAAGATCGTCACCGCGTATCTGGCGTCGCGCCTGCTCAACGAGCATCGGATCATCGTGCCGCCGAGCCTGACCGACGAATACCTGCTTCGTGTCTATCCCGTGCTGGCGGTGACGCGGCAGCAGATCGACTATTTCGTCGAAGCCCTCGATCAGATCTGTGCGTCGGTCGGGCGCTATGACCAGGTGCTGCTCGACGTCGTGCCGCGCCTGGTCCGATCGCAGGCGGGAGCGTAGCGGATCATGATTCTCGTCACCGGCGCAACCGGGTGCCTCGGTTCGGCCATCGTCAGGGCGTTGGTCGCGGACGGCACTCGAATCGCGGCGCTGCGGCTGCCGTCGACGCCGCCGCCGGCGGCGCTGGCGCCGCTGGCGGACCGGATCGACTGGCGAGTGGGCGACATTCGCCGTGCCGAAGCCGTCCGCGCGGCATTGAAAGGCGTGACGCACGTCTACCATCTGGCGGGCATCGCCGTCCCGCTGAACCGGCTGCGGCGCCAGATGTTCGACGTGAACGTCGCGGGCACCGCCACCCTGGCGGCGGCGGCGCTGGCTCACGGCGTCGAGCGCCTGGTCTACACCTCGTCGTCCTCCACCGTCGGCATTCCTGACGACGGAACGATCGCGACCGAGCAATTCACGTACAACGGCGACCGGTTCGACTTCAGCTACATGCACTCGAAGCGCAAGGCCGAAGAAGCGCTGCTGGAGTACGTGGCGCGCGGCCTTCCCGCCGTGATCGTGAATCCGACCGCCGTCATGGCGCCGGGCGGAGACGTGCGCGTGAGCTGGGGCGGCGTGGTTGCCGCGGTCGCGCGCCGGCGCCTCCCGTTCGTGCCCTCCGGCGGCGTTGCCATCGTGACCGAACGCGACATGGTCGACGGCCACCTGCGTGCGATGGCGCGCGGGAGGATTGGTGAACGCTACGTCCTGAACACGGTGAACGTCACCTATCGCGAGCTCGTGACGCTCATCGCGGACGTCGTCGGCGGCAGGCCGCCGCACGGGCTCGCGCCGCAGCCGCTGCTGCGCCTTGCTGGTGCCGCCAACAGTCTGATGAACGCGCTGCGCCGCGACCCCATGACGTGTTCGCTCCTGACGTGGGAATCGGTACCGCTGCTGACACGACGCGTCTACTACGATCAGGCGAAGGCCGTTCGCGAGCTCGGGCTGTCGCAGACGCCGCTGCGCGTCGCCATCGAGGACGTTTATGCGTGGTGGTCGTCCGCGACCGGACGGCGCCCGGCTATGCCGTCAGGCTGCGGTGAACGAAGAAGCCCCGCCGGTTGAAGATGTCCACAACGGCGTCGATCGCGATTTCGATCAGCGGTGCCGGCGCCGGCACACGGAGTTCGTGCAGGAACAGCGCGATCAGCCGCCTCGCGTGCGCCTGTTTTTCGATGCCGGGCGTTCCCACCCACGTTTCCGCCTCCTGAACGGCGACCGCTACCGCCTGGATGAAGCCGGCCAGCTCGCGCTGATGCGCGGAGAGTTCGGCGAGCATCGCGCGGAGCGCAGTCAGCGACCGTTGCAGCGCGCGCACGAGTTCCGCTGGAATTCCGCGGAGCAGTTCGTCATCGAAGCCGGCGAGGCGCAGACGGGCCCGGACGGCCAGAGCCAGCAGGAACGATAGGGCGCGAATCATCCACCCGAGCAGCCAGCGCAGAAAGCGCGTGACGACGGACACGGGTGCGGGGGCGGCAGGAGGGATCGTCCACAGCCCGTTCGCGTTCAATAGACCCACAATCAGATCGACGACCATGCCGCAGAACGCTTCGACGATCCGGCGCAGCCCGGGATCGGCGCCGTGGATCACGTCAGGAAAGGGCTGGCCGATCAACCGCGTCGCGGCGGCCACGACTTCGCGCTTCTTGTCGGCGCCGCGCCCGCGCTCACCCGCATGGCGCTGTTCCGCGGCCTGGACCAGCATTTCGAGCGTCCGCACGGCGTTCAGGATCGACGACCGGACCGGTTCGTCGAGATCGCCCAGGCGACGCAGCAGCGCGACCAGTCCGCCCTCGACCGGGTGGCCGGCGGCGCTCTCGAACGCGCGCTTCAGCCGCCACAGCACCAGCGTCGGTGGATAGCGGGGTGGACGGCCTGCCGCCACTTCGACGACGGGCAGCGGCGGCGGTGGCCATGCGCTCATTGAATGCCAGGGGAAGCACCCGAACATCATGACAACCGCCTCCAGAGAATCAGCAGGAAAGCCGCCGCGAGACCCATCGCCGCCCACAGCACGTGCGCGAGCCGGACCTGCGCGAACAATCGCACGTCGTCGCCGCCGCTCACGAGCACCGCGAGTCCCAGAAAGATCACCGCCGCGCTGATCAGGCCCGAGCGGGCGTTGGCCTGCCGTCGATCCTCACGTTCCTCTTCCGTCTTGACGTGGAGCGTGAGCCGTTCGGCGGCGAGGTCCGAGAGAATCCGCTGCAGGTCGCCCGGTCCGTGGCGCAGCAGCCCGAGCACGTCGAGAAACAGCGCCTGGTACGCCGCCGGCTGGATCAACTGAAACAGCTGGTCGTACTGCAGCGACGCGAAGAACGCCGCGCCGACGGAGCGGAGATCGGCGCTGCCCCCCAGCTGGTGCGCAACGGTCTCCCCCGTCAGCAGGCTGCGGTACATCGACAACACCTCGGGCGGGACGCCCAGCCGCCGATCGCGGGCCGACCGCATGAGCCCGACCATGTACGCGGACAACGGCGAGTGCGCGCCGGGGCGCTCGAGGGGGAGATCCTTGTCGCGGTTCCACGCGCGGGTCAGCGCCATGAAGTCGCGACGGAAGCCGTCGACGTCGCTTTGCGGGGTGAGCTCGAGGATCTCGAGCACGCCGCGATACACCGTCTCCGGTTCGCCGAGGTAGAGCGCCGCCAGATACTGGACGTGCTTGGCCCGCACGGTGGGGTCGATGGTTTCCGCGAAGCCGAAATCGACGAACCCGACGACGTCGCCGGGCAGCGCGAGCAGGTTTCCGGGGTGGGTATCGGCGTGAAAGAATTCGTTGCGGAAGATCTGTTGCAGCACGCTCCAGAGCAGGTTCTCGCTGAGCTGCTCGCGCGAGAATCCCAGAGCCGCGACGGCGTTGGCGTCGCCCCGGTTGATGTGCTGCAGCAGTTCGCTGAACGGAACGCCGGGGAGGAACTCAGTGGTGACGACCCGATCGCCTGAGAGGTTCGGGAACGCCGCTGGAATCCGCAACCGCGGATTGTCCGCGTTCAATCGATACAGCCGCTCGACGTTGGCCAGCTCGCGGCGCATGTCGAGCTCGTCCCCCATCCATCGCCGCAGCTCCGCGAGCAGATCGGCGCTGTCGACGACGGTGACGACTCCGGCGAGGCGGAGGAGGCGCACCAGGCGTCCCAGCCGGCGCAGATCCCGCTCGACCCGTTCGCGGATCTGCGGCCGCTGGACCTTGACCGCCACGCGGCGCCCGTCGGCCAGTACGGCCTCGTGAACCTGCGCCAGTGACCCGGCCGCGATCGGCTGCGGGTTGAACCAGTCGAACAGCTCCTCGATCGAGCGACCGAGGTCCGCGGCGATGATCGTCGTGGCGGCCGCGGACGGAAACGGCGGCACCCGATCGACGAGCTTCAACAGCTCGTCGCAGTATTCTTTGGGCAGGATGTCGGGGCGCAGCGCGAGGAACTGGCCAATCTTGACGAAGGTCGGTCCTTGCCGGAGCAGGAGCGCGTGCAGGCGGGCGGGACTCATCATCCCCGGTCGGCGCCGCCGGGGTTCGGTGCCGCGCTCGCTGGTGGATGTGCCCGGCATGACGATGGCCGCATTGTAAGCGATGGCGACATGTTCGCGAGGATAGGGCTCGACCTCCGCCGAGCGGCGGCGTTCACGGCACGGCTGACGCAGCACGTGCTCGTCCCTCTGCTGCTGGCCGTGCTGCGCCGCCGGCGCGGACCCGTGTTTGCGGTCGCGCTGCGCCGGTTCCTCGAGTCGATGGGCTCGACCTACCTGAAGCTCGGGCAGTACCTGGCGCTTCGCTACGATCTGGTCCCCGCCGACGTGGCCCGCGAGCTCGCGGATCTCTTCGAGCGTGTCCGGCCAGTGCCGTTCGACGCGATCGAGGCGCATCTCGCGCGCGAGCTGGGCGCCCCGCTCGACGCACTGTTTGCGGAGTTCAGCCCCCAGCCGATCGCGGCCGCCTCCATCGCGCAGGTTCATCGCGCGACGACTCGCGACGGGCGCGTCGTCGCCGTCAAGGTTCAGCGGCCCGGAGTGGATCGGATCATTGCCGCGGACCTGCGCAACCTGCGCCGTCTCGCCGTGATCGGCGACGCGATGGGACTGACGCGGGCCATCAGGCTGACCGGCGCGGTCGACGAGTTCGCCGAGTACACGCTGCGCGAAGTCGACTTCCTCCTCGAGGGTGAGACCGCCGAGCGCATCCGCGGCACCGTACACGATGTCGTGACGCCGGAGGTGGTCTGGCAGCTCTCGACGCGCCGCGTGCTGACGATGACGTTCATCGAGGGCATCAGTCTGGCCCGGCTGCACGAGCTGATGGTGAACGCGCCGGAGGCCGTCGACACGATCCTGCCGGGATTCGATCTGCCCGACGCGATCCGGCGGCTCGGGTACGCGACGCTCAGCCAGCTGTTCGTCACCGGTTTCTTCCACGCCGATCCGCATCCCGGCAACATTCTCGTCGGCGCCAACGGGCTGACGGCGCTGGTCGACTTCGGCATCTTCGGCCGCCTCGGTCCGGATCAGCGCGAATCGTTGAGCGTCTACGTGGAGCAGCTCGCCGTCGGCAGCCTGGAGGTCGCCTACCGCCATTACGAGAACCTGGTTCATTTCTCTCCGCTGAGCGACCGACGAGCCTTCAAGCGGGCCGTGCTGCAAGAGATGACCGCGTGGCGCCGGGCGGTCACCGATCCGTCGGCGCCGGTCTGGCAGCGCCACGTCGGCTACCTTGCGGACCAGAAGGCGCAGCTGCTCTACCAGCATCACGTGACGCTCGATCTCGACACGCTGCTGTTCTGGCGCACGATCATCGTGCTCGACGCCACCGTGCTGCAGCTGATGCCGCACTTCGACCTGGCGCAGCTGCTGGGCGAGTTCTTCACGAGCATTCGCCCCACGCTCGAAGAACGCATCATCGATGCCGGCTTCGATCGGCGGCGCGTGGAGGCGGCACAGGGATTGTTCATCCGCGGCCCGCGGCAGATCGCGGAGGTTCACCAACGCATTCGCGACGGCCGGCGCGTCGTGCGCGTACGCCGCAGGCGCGCGCGCGCGGATCTGACGACGCGGAACGATCGCGCGCGGCTGCTCGCCATCAGTCTGCTCGGGGCCGCGGCGTGGCGGCTGGCGCCCGACACGGGTCACGGCCTGGTGGCGGCGACCGCCCTCGGCGTAATGACGTTCTACAGCCTGATTCGATGGCGCTCCGGCGGGAACGCAGACTAGCTCGGATTGCTACTGTCCGGGTTGGTGCTCCAGCAGCCGCTTCATTTCGCGCTGGCGGTGCTCGAACGTCCGCGCCATCTCGCTCTTGACGAAGATCTGCTGCGCCACCGCGCCTCCGTACGGGCGGTATTCGAGTATGTCGGTGTACAGCGTCGCGGTCGGTGACAGCGCCTCGAAGAGATGGGTGTGACGCACGTAGCGCATCGGTCCCTGCAGTAACTCGTCGACGAAGCGATCGTACGGCTCGAGCTCCACGACGTGCATGGTCCAGCGCATCGGGACGCCGGCGGTGTACTGCCGGAAGGGATACACGTGGTTCAGCCTGACGATGGTTTCGTCGGTTTCCTTCACCGGCTCGACGCGATTGGGCGAGATTCTCTGGAAGTTCTCTCCATCCAGGCAGAAGGTGAAGACACGCTCGCGGGGCTGTTCGATCCGTACAGAGCGCCTGTATGTGTAGACGTGCCTCGGTCGCGTCTTCCGGCGGTGAACGGCGGGATCGAACCTCACGCAGCCGTGATTCTACGCCCAACCCCGTCCCCTCGCCGCAACACACCGCCGGCCGAATCGATGCGATTCCGCGCCACGCCTTCTCGCGAACAGCAGCGCTGTTCGCTTCACCGCTGACGCGCGTTATACAGCACGGCGCGTCGCGGCGACCCTCTTCTCGACGGGAACTTTATTCACACGCGACGGCCGTCGGTGTTCCGCATGACGCGTGACAGATGGGATGCTTCGTCGACGACTCACGGGTGTAGCATGACGGCCGGTCGCACTGACCGCCACCCACCGCAGATCAGCGATCGCCGTTCACGTCGGCTTCTCGGCATGCAAGGAGGGCGCATCGTGCTCGCGCGTCCACCCGGACAGATTGGCAGGCCCTCGACAGTCGTACTCCTCCTCGCGATCATGGCTGCGGGCTGGGTCGCCGACCTGCGCGGCACCGCACAGACCGGAGCAGCGCCTCGCGCATCCCACGTCTGCGCAGCCGTTCGATGGAACGACGTGGCGCGCTCGCTGGTTCGCCGCGGCTACGTCGATCCGCTCTGGGCGGTTCGGACGTATGCGCTGGTCAGCATGGCCCAACACGACGCGGCCCTGGCCGTGGCGTCATCCGCCAACCACAACGGCGGGGACGGAGAGGCGCTCGTCGCGGCGGCCGTCACCGCGAGTTCTGCGACGGTGCTCGCGGCGCTCTATCCGCACGAGGTGCCGCGTGTCGCGGCGGACCTGCAGATCGATCTGGAGTCCCTGCGCCAGCGGGTGTCCGGGCCGGCGCTGGCGGCCGCGATCGCCACGGCGGACTCGATCGCACGTCGGGTGATTGCCGAGCGCGCGACGGATGGCGCGGTCAGCCTGGAAGCGGCCGACCGCCCCTCCGCGAGCGGCGCCTGGATCAGCCTGGAGGGACGACCGCCGCTGCGCCCGGACTGGGGCCGCGTGCGTCCCGTGCTCATGCGCGACGCGGCATCGATCTCATTGCGGCCGCCGCCGGCGCCCGACTCTCCTGAATTCACCGCGGCGCTCGCCACCGTGCGCGCGTACACCCGGGTCGGCTCGGCGCGCCAGGACGCGTTGGTTCGCAAGTGGGCCGATGGTCCGGGCACCGACACACCACCGGGCCACTGGAACGCCATCGCCACGGAGCTCATTCGTACATACGGGCTCGACGACGTGGAAGCGGCGCGGGTGCTGGCGGTGATGAACATGGCGCTGTTCGACGCGAGCATCGTTTGCTGGCGGACGAAATTCGAATTCTGGTACCCCCGGCCGTCCCAGGCGGATCGCAACGTGGTTCCGACGATCCCGCCGCCGAACTTTCCGTCGTATCCGTCCGGACACGCCGCGTTCTCGGGCGCGGCGTCTGCCTTCCTGGCGTACCGCTTCCCGGACGAGGCGCGGAGGCTGGTGGAACTGGCGGAAGAAGCCGCCGAATCACGGGTAGTAGCCGGCATTCACTACCCGTTTGATTCGGCCGAGGGCCTCCGTCAAGGGCGATACCTCGGAGATCTCGCGATTGCCCTGTACCAGGCCGGCGGTGCGCTGTTCTCACCACGCGCTCGAACGGCACCAGCGACACGAGAAGGAGGAGGATGATGTCCTTCATTCGATGCGGCTTCGCGTTCGCGTTCATTCTGGGATGCGCGCCGGGGGCCGCGGCCCAGACGTTCTCCGTCCCCGTGCGCTGGTGCGTCATCGGCGACGACGCGAATGGCAACGGCACCGTCGACCCGGGCGAGCTGGGGGCGCCGGCATTCACCACCCCCGGGACCGTCGGCGAAGTGGACGCAGACAACGTGCTCTGGCGGCGGCACGAGCGTCCCACCGACAGCATCTTCATTCCCGAAGCGAACATCACGTTCCGCTCGGCGCTGTACAACATCGTGGAAAGCTCGGCGCTGCGATTTCCGATCATTCCGGATCCCGACCCGAACCCGACCGGGGACGCATTCTGGCAGTACGGCGACATCCTTCATCCGAACGACTCCGCGTTCGAGTGGAACGCCGCGCACAACGCGTGCGTCGCTGCCTGGAGCGACGTTCACATGGTGGAAGACATCGGCGTCGTCGTGATCAACGCGAACAACATGCGGACCTTGGCGGGTGACTCGGAGCCGGGCGTGGCGATCCTGAGCGGCCGCCGGATGCTGCTTCGTGACAACGCCTACCAGCTGCCGGGGTCATCGCTGAACACGTTTCCGGTCAGCGATCACGTGGACAAGCACTTTGCCCACGAGATGGGCCATGCGCTCGCCGGTCTGCGTCATACCTGCAGCAATCAGAACGTGATGAGCAACCGGCGGATCGATACGAATGGGGACGCGCTGGTCGACAATATCCATCTCAGCGCATCGATCGCGCATGTGATCGACGGCATCGGCGACGAGTGCGCCGGCGGCAATGACACCACGGCCGTGGTGAATCAGATTCAGTTGCTGCGCAACGCGGCGCAGGCCGTCCCCGGGTGCAAGATCGCCGGCACCGACACGGACTGCACCTCGCACAGCGACGTCCGCGCCGATCGGATCAGGGATGCGGCCGTCGACTTCGTCGACCTGTCGACGTTCACCGCGTCCCGCGCCGGCGAGACGGTCAAGCTGGTTCACGAGCCGATGGGACCGCTCCGCCGGGTGCGCGACGTCGTCGGGGTGGTGGATCCGCGCCTGGCGGCTTCGACGGCCGCCGTCCGGCCGGTCGCGGCGGCCGGCGTCCTGACGGACAGGCACGACCAGTCAATCGACTACTACTCGTTCATCGATCAGGATTCCAACCCGGCGACGGGCGGCGACGCCAAGTCGCTGAACGCACCGGTAGACTTTGCCGGCGCCGAAATCGCGACGCGCGTGCGCGTCACCTCGCTCGGCGCGCAGGGCTTCGGCTTCGCCGGCACGGTCTGGCGGTTCACCGGCGGCGCGTTTCAGGAAGTCACGGACCGCCGGATCCGGGCGTATGGCTTCCCCATCACCGCCACCAGCCAGCGAGGCAACAAGCATCTGACCGATCAGATCACGATCGAGCTGCCGACCAGCATCTTCGGCGCGGGCGTTTCGAACTTCCGCCTGCAGGCCGCCGTTGTCACGGTCGCCGCCCAGCCGCAGGTGCTCGACCTGCTCGACGAGGATCCGACAAAGCCAGGGCGGGCGTTCCGGTGGCGCTCGCCGACGTTTCCAGTCTGTTCGGTGACGCCGGCGGCGGCGCAGCGGCTCGGCGCCATCACCGTCCAGTCCAGCGGTCTGCTGCCGAACCGGGGCGTGCACCTGATCTTCGGGCACCGCCACGTGGCCAACGGCTTTGCCGACGCCTCCGGATCCGTATCGATCTCCACGTCCGTCCCGGCGTGGGCCGCCGACGGACTGCACCTGATGACGGTGGGCACCGACAATACGGCCTTGACCGCGGACTGCACCGCGAACGTCCGCGGCGGACCGCAACCGCCGAAGGACCCGGGCGAGGCGGAAAACCGCCCCTTCGAGTATGCGGCCAAGCTGGTCTGCGGCGTCCAGCGGAGCCGCAGCGATCTGCGCCTCGCGCGCGGCGCCTACCGCACGATCGTGAACATCCGGAATCCCGGTCCGGATCCGTTGACGATTACCAAAGAACTGGTGCTGGTCAGAGATCAGCGCCAGGGTGAGGTGCTCCCGTTCTCGGAGGACGAGCTCGCTCCGACGGCCGGCCTCGTCGCCGATTGCGAAGACATCATGCGCCGCGTGTTCGGCAGCAGCCTGCCGACGCCGTTCGTCGATGCCTGGCTGGTGGTACGGAGCCGCCAGCGGCTCGACGTCACGAGCGTCCACACCGCGGCCCCACTCACGTGGCTGGGGCGCGCCGGCGGCGTCCGGACGATGGACGTGCAGCGCATCGAGCCGACGCCGGCGCCGCGCGTGCCGGCCCGCAAAGAGGAATAGACCGCGAAGTGAACGCCGGCAGCCGCAGGCCGGCGTCGGCGCCGCGATGATCGGAGGTCCTCATGTCAGATTCTGCTAATGACGATCGCGAGATTGTCGATGCGTTCGGTGCTCTCATTGCAGATATCACCCAGGCTCCGAATGAAGCTGACGCGAAACGATTACGCGCCGTTACGGCCTCCGCCTTACGCGCACATCTTCGCGAGAAGCGCTCGATCAAGGATCTGCCGCGAAGTCCGGCATCCTTACGAGCAGAGGCACCCGAAGCGGTTGCTGCGGAACTGGCTGAACGTCTCGAGGCAGGTGAACCCGCGGATCTGCCGGGTGAGGTTCGCAGGCTCGTCCGGCGCGGCGAGCGGGAGATGCTGCTGTCAGGCAGTCTCATCGACGGCCTGACTGGTCTCGCGCCGAGCGAACGTCTCGGTCCATTCCGGACCTACGGCGGCCTCGACATCTGGTTCGATGTCTTTTTTGCCGCCAGACGCATAGAGGTGAAACAGAACGGCGTCGCCGTTCCGAACCTCGTGTTGTCGTCAGCGCGCCCTCCCAGGATCACCGCGTCGAAGATCACCATCGACATCGAGCCTGGCACTGTCTGGATCGATGGGAGCCTCCTCGCCGGCGGTCTTCCCGCATCGGCGTTCGCCGGAATCAAAGTGTCGGGCGGCACGCTGACGCTGTCGCAAACGTCGGCATTCAGCGGCAACGTCGTCACCATCACCGCGCCCCTCAAAGGCACGCTCCGACTGGATCTCGCGCCAGACGCCGTCACTCCGGTCGCCGGCGCCTGTTCGGAATCCAACGCCACGCTGGAGCTGCCGAGCGCCCTGACGTTCAAGTTCAGTTCCGGATCCTCGACGGTAGAGAGCGCCGCCGGCGCAGCCGAAGCCTGGGGCCAGCGCTTCGAGTTTGCGCCACTGTCTGCCACGTCATGGACGTTCGTCGAGCGTCTGTGGACGGTTGTCCTCGAACACACCGTCAGTCCGACATCGTTCGACGCCGATCCGATTGGCGACGACCTCGTCCACTTCGAGGGGACGGGAAACGTCGTCAAGGGAGGTCTCGGGTTACCCGTGGTGGCGGCCGCCGACCCGTCGATCCTCGGCGAAGCGGCCCACGCGGCTGGGTGGTTCCTCCTGGTGGACCGGCTCACGGCTCGGTGGTACGAGCCGGATCCGCGCGCTCACGTCCTGGAGAACCTGTGGTGCGGGATATCAGCCTTCGGCGGCGTGATCGCAGCCGAGCAGATCGCGACGTTCACCCCCGCCGTGACTCACGATTACCGCTTGTGGTCCCTCGCCGGTGGCACTGACAGGCGGCTGTCGTGGCGGCAAACCTATGAGCAGGCCTTCTCCCTGTTCTACAGCTGTCACGTCGTCAACGGTGAAAGCCTCATGGTCAATGGCGGCGCGGTCGTCGCCCTCGATCGACCCGTCACCACCGACGGCGTGCCGGTCGCGACGCCGGTGACGAGCAGCGTCATCCTGCTGAACAAATTCAACGGTGTCATCACCGGCACGCTGGGCGCGACAGGCAATCTCCAACAGTCCATTCAGCAGTTCGCGCTGCGGAACGCTCTCGTCTGGACCACTGCCCCGGCGTTGATTGTCGTCCGCGGGGCGCTCTCCAGCGGCACCCGGATTGACGCGGGCATGGCGCTGCTCTTCTTTGGTGTCTTCGCGTGGGCTCCGAGCTTGCCCGATCCGTACGTGGCGAACGGCTTCGTGCAGGGCCCGCGCGATGGCCGAGGCGTCATCCGGAGCATACTGGCCGCGCTCATCGCCTGGGTCGATCCGGCGCACGTCACGCTCACGTTCCACGGCACGCTGGCCGGCGGGCCCGCGCTGACGCGGCGTCAAGTCTCTACCGGCGAGCCGCGGCCGGCCCGGCGCAGTGACGGTCATGCGGACGTCGGTGAGACGCAGGTGCAGCAGCAGCAGCGCACATTCGATCGCCCGTCAGCCATCGCGTGGGAGGCGGCGCAGAAGACCGAACAGCACGGCAGGCGCGAGCGCACGACGATTGCCACGCAGGAGAACGCCAAGAGCGTCGGGATGATCGACGGATTCATGAGGGAGGTGATCGGCCCGTCGCCCAGCCTCCTGCTGCTCGACGTTTCGACGAACCAGGATCTGCTCGGTGTCGCGGTGGGCCAATCGCTTCAAAGCGCGAGGGGTGTCGTCCTGTCGCCTGGAGGTTTCATTGTTTCCGACCTGGCGGTTCACTCTCAGGTCGCCGACATGAATGTCATCGCGCTGCCGCAAGTGCAGTGGGAACCGGTCCGAACGCTCGACGCCGATCAGAACATCATGACGATGGGCTGGTTTCCGACGCCGCTCGCGTCCGCGACGGATGGCGGCGCGACCCGGATCGGCGCGCGATCGCAGCGATTGATGCCGATCATCCCGGCCGACGCGCTCCGCGGGACCTTCGATGCGTACCGGGACGGCGTCGCCGTAGGCATCCGCACCACCTTCCCGTTCGGCCTGATTGCGGGCATCCAGCTGCAACCGGCCGACACGCCGCAGCGCAAGGCGGATCTCTACGAGCTCACCCGGCCGCTGTTCCCGGCCGAGCAGTCACGCGGCGGCATTCAAGTGACGGCCCACGCCGAAGGTGGACGGCCGGACGATGGCGGCATCTCGCCGATGTTCGCCGGGAGGATGCGCCAGTTGCTGAATGGCGTCGATCTGCCAACCGGAGCGCCGCTCGGGATCTCCGTGCTGGGGGAGACCCTTCAGCCGGCCGGCAGCGTGGAGACGGTCTTCAACAACGACATGGCGGCGCGTCCCCGCGTGCCGGTGTCACGCGTGGATCTGTCCGGATACGGCGGGTCCAACTTCAGCGACTGGAACAATCCGTTCGCCGCGTTCGCCGAGGCGGCCAAGGTGCAGTTCCGCGTGATGATCGGGAGAACGCTGCTCGAGGTCATCAAGGTCAACAGCGTGCTGCATCCCTGGGGGATCCGCGTCACGCGCTCGGTGACGATCGAGCGCCGTCCTGGCGGCGGCATCATTCGCCGCGACAGCGGCTGGCAGGCGTTCACGCCGGGCCTCTTCGACTATCGCTACTTCGACACCGGGGTCGGAGACATCGTCGTTGCGCCCTACGCGTTCGATGCCGGCGTGTTCCGCGGGCTGTTCAACGTGCGCACGATCCGTCCCGCGCCCGGGACGGTCTTCTCGCACGGTACGGCGCAGCTGGTTCCCTATTACTTCGACGCGGACGTTGCGCTCGAAGGCGTGCCGGGCAGAACCGCGGCGATCGGCGTGCTCGGCTACCTGCAAATCGCGCCCAACGGCGTACCGGCGGGCGCCGACGCGCTACAGGCGCTGATTGACGCGCAGGGACCGATCGGCGGGCCGATCGACACCTGGATGACGTTCGGCGGCAGCGGCCTTCCTTTCCGTGCGCAGCGCGTCGAAGTGGGACTGGCCCTCGATGCCGGCACGCCGCTCTTCGTCGCGACGGTGCGAGGCGTTCCTCGTCTGCCGGAGACCGGCGCCTGGTCCGTCGTCACGCGGCCGGTGGCCAGCGTGCCGGTCGACGGCGGCGAAGCAGTCACGGTCGCCGAGCAGCGCGGCGTGCCGCTCATCCGCAGGTATCCGATCCAGTATCCCGCGGGCAGCGACGCCGTGTTCACCGCGCCGCCGCTCTCCGGCGTCGCCGGAGACTATCGCTTCGCGGACGCCGCGGATCTCCTCACGCCGGCCGCGCCGGTGAATGAGTACGGGCTCCTGCAAAGCACGCCGACCCACGCGTTCCTCTTCCCGAGGCCGTTCACGCCGTCCGTCGGTGCGCCGACCATCCGGAGCGGGCACAAAGCGGCGCTGGCCGATCTCTTCGCGCGCTCGACGTCGAAGGGTGCGTTCCCACCGGCCACCAACACGATCGAGATGGCGCCGGGTTCGCTGCATTTCAATGTGGGCAGCAGCGGCCGGCTGGCCTTGTCGTCGCCGATCTCGATCGTCGGACATCCGACGCCGCTGCAGATCGCGGGAACGACGGGGCATGGCACGGCGCTCCTCTACGATTCGGCAACGCTCAACCTGAATCTCGAAGAAGACCGTTGGCAGGCTGAGTTCACCGGCTTGCAGTTCTGGTCCGACATCGTCGGACTCCAGCGGCTGAGCGGATCCGAGATGCGTGTGGTGGGGTCCACGGAGCAGCGTCCGCAGATCGCTGAAATCCGGACCCTGCTGCTCGAGGAGATCGACGCCATTCTGCAGTACATCCCGATCTTTGGCCAGCGCGGCATTCAGGGACCGATCGACCTGGGCGCCAGCAACGCCACGCACGAGGCCAAGCTCGAGATCGGCTTCAAGGTCACGATTCCACCGCCCGAGGTCACCGCGACGTTCCCCGCCGGCAGCGGAGTCGAGCTGACGCTCTCGGCAGCGGCGAACTCCGGTTTCGATCTCGCCACTGGGGGCGTCGAAGTCGCCGCCGAATTCGGCGCGGCGCTGGAAGGCAAGATACCCGTCCTTTCGGTCGGGGTCGCGACCGTCTTCGTGATCATTGCCGGCGAGGTCAATTTCAGTATCACGTCCGTGTCCGGTTCGGTGACCGAAGAGACGCTGGAACTGATGGCGTTCGCCGGCGTCGGCGTCGAAGGGCAGATCGGACCGTTCGAGGCCTACGCGTTCCTGGGCATCGGATTCGTCCTCGAGTACGACGCCGTGTCGAGCGTGACGAAGTACGGCGGACTCGTCGCGCTCGAAGCCGGCGTCGACCTGAAGATCGTCGAAGTCAAGATCCGGGCGGAGCTGAAGGGCCTCGTCTACGACGATGCGGGCACGACGATGTGCGATTACGGCGGGTCGGTCGAGATCGAAGTAGAAATCTTTCTCATCATCTCGATTAGCGCAAGCTACGAGGTCACTGAGACGGTAGCTCTCTAGCCGACGGAGTTGAGTCATGGCCACGTCGTTCAAGCTGACACTCGTACCGTATCTCCAGCGCTGGGATTTCGCGACCCGTACGCTGTCAATCCGGGTGCTGGTCGTTCCCGCTGGGAATCCGCTGGAGCCGCTGATCGCTCCGCCTCCCGGCGTGCCGGCGTTCGCCGACGCGACGCTGGCGTTCTCGGTGAACATCTCGGACGCCGTCAGCGGACTGCCGCAGCGGACGCTGGTGGATCAGACCACCGTCACGCCGGCGGTGAGCAGTCCGAACGCGCGGGCGATCTTCACCAGGATCAAGGAGGTGCTCGCCATTCCGGACTCCGCGGCCGCCGACACGTTCTCGCCGCAGGCCCGCGATCCGGGGAGGCAGTTGAGGAAGTATCTGCCTCGGACCTATCGGCAGGCGTTTGCGTTCGTCAAGCCCAGAACGTCGCTGGCGGTGACCGACAGCACCTACCACTGTCTGATGAAGTGTCCGCCCGACCCGGAACCGCCGCGGCCGCCCATGGTGATTGGCTGGGGCGAGGCGCTGGCGTTCGCGATGCGCCAGCCGCGGCTGGCGGAAGCCCTGGGCCTGATCTACAACCTGAACGTTCCGCTCGATCCCGCGCCGCGCCTGGAGCAGGGCGGCTGGCTCTGGGTGGAGCTGGCCGCGGCCAGCGACTTCTTCGCCCAGACGGCGACGCCCGGATTCCTGCGCTCGTTTGCCACCCGGGTCCCGGAACTGGCCGTCGATGCGACGCGCCCGATTTTCACCCCCGTGATCTTTCCGGTCTCGGACAACGCCGCCGCGGCAGCCGCGCTCGGCAATTTCGACAAGGTGTTCGTCGAAGCGATCCGTTTCGACGATGGCTTCTCGAAGATCGTCCACGCGCGCCAGCCGCTCAGTGCCGACATCCTCGACGAGGAGGGCAACGGTCCGCCGATCGGACGCGACGAGGGGATCCAGCTCGCGTGGGACGACGAGGACATTCTGGAGGGCCAGAATCGGGCGCTCGGCGCCCCGCCCGACGGCGAGGATCCAGTGCTGGCGCCGCGCGGAGTGTTCGGCTACAGGGTCGACGTGCGCCCGGCAGGCGGCGCCGCCTGGACGTCTCTTTCGAAGGTGAATGCTCCGCTCAAGATCGGCGTCGATCTCGGCGTCGCCCTCGAGGAGCGCTGGTCCGAAGTCGCCCCAACCACGCACAGCAATCAGCTGTGGCTGCCGGCCTGGTACGTGAACTGGCGGGGCGGTTCGCTGGTCGTCTCGACGACCGACGATCAGCGGCTGATGAACGTCCCGCCAGGACGGCCCGTCTCCCTGGTTCCGGTCGATGCCGACGCCGTCGAGCTGCGGTACGGGCGCCGCTACGAATTCCGGGTACGGCTTGCCGATACGACCGGGGGCGGGCCGGCCGCCGACGCCGCACCGAGCCGCGCCGGTGAATCGCCGACGACGATCGTCCACATGAAGCGGCATCGCCCGCCCAGCGCGCTGGATATGGATACGATCGCGCCTGCCGCCGACGGCACGGTGTCCAGCATCAGGGTTCGACGGCCAAGGCTCGGCTACCCCGAGGCGGTGTTTGCCGCGGGAGCGGCGGCGCGCGCTTCCCTCCTTGCGCAGATCGCGGCCAACGATGCCGGCCTGCCGGCCGACGCCGTGGCGCCGACGATCCACGACCCCGACACGGCGTTTCTGCAGATCCGCGTGCTGGTGCGGCCACCGGCATTCGATCCCTCGGCCGACCAGGATGGCTTCGTCCACTGGTACACCACCGCGCGTTCGTTCCCGAGCGATCCGACGCAGCACGTCGACGTCGCCGTCTCGTGGCAGAACGCCGCAGACTACCGCGACATCGACGTGTCGGCGCAGCTCGGCGCGGAGGGGACGATCACCGGCTCGCTCACGCTGGCGACCGCTCGTGACATCCGCCTGGAGCTCCGGGCAATCGGACGCAACGATCTCTCGTACTTCGCCAACTCGAAGGCACGCCTCGGCATCGTCAAGGTGGTCGATTTGCACGCGATTGCGGCGGAGGCGGCGGAGGCGGATCTGCTCAGCACGCTGCCCCCGTCCGACACGCTGCGGTCCGTGTTCCTTCGCCCCGACCCCAGCGGCGCGCGGGCAGCCGTGCACGCCGTGGTCTCGCAGAACGAGCCGACGCCGGCGCTGCTCGGACGCCTCGCCTCCGCGCTCGACCTCGTCGCGACCGGGCCAATGCTGTTGGGGCGGGTCGGTGATCGTGTCGTGTTCGGCTGCGCCGGCTTGGCTCATCACCTCGCGCCGGATGGCTCGAGCGTGGAGTTCGCCGACCCGGCGGAGCTCGCCGGCCAGTGGATCAACGCGGTGCAGGTCGTCATCGATCGCGACTGGACCTGGCGCGGCGCCGGCTCGCCGACCGTGACGGTCACGCGTGCCGTGACGCTGCCGGACGCGGCCGGCGCGCCGGTCCAGACCACGACAGTCGGAACGATCGAGCTGATGAACTGCATCAACGTTCAGGCCCGGACCAGACCTGAGCGCTCGTTCACGCGGCTGATCTTCATCGATGCGCTGCCGCCGCGGCTGGGTCCGGACGGCTTCCCCTACGAAATGGCGGTGACCTACGACGTGCGCGTGCGGCTCGAGGGGGGCGGGCACGTCGATCGATCGATCGAGACGCTGCTGCCCATCGTCACGCCGCCGAAACAGGTGCCGAAAGTCGTCGCCGCCGGAATCGCGCTGACGCCCTACGAACGCGATTCGGAGTACGCGGAAACGGCGTCGCGCGTCAAGCGGCTGTGGATAGAGTTCGCCGAGCCGCTCGCGGACCCGCGCGATGCCTGGTTCGTGAAGCCGCTGACGATCACCCCCGATCCGATGCTGCTGCCGAACACGGAACCGGTGGCGGATCCCATCGAAGTCGAAGGCGTGGCGCTCGATCCGGAACTGGTGCGCGTCATCACTCCGGGTCAGGTTCAGGATCTGGCAGGGCTGGCGACGATGCAGCGGCTGGAACCGAGTTCGACCAGCGACCGCCATTTCCTCGTGTCGCTGCCGCCGAATACGGATCCGGCCTCGCCCGAACTGTTTTCGTTCTACACCTACGACATCCGCTGCGGGCACGATCAGGGGCCGCCCGCAAATCCGTTGTGGTCCACCGCGCAGGGACGCTTTGGCGAGTCGCTGGTGCTGGAAGGCGTCCAGCATCCGGGACCGGAGCTCACGTGCTCGGTCTTCGCGGAACCGGAGGGCGCGATTCGGGTTCGCGCTCCGTACGCCACCCCCTACGTCGGATTGCGCAGCGTGCTGCCGAATCCGCCGAACACCGAAATCTGGGTCGTCCTGTATGCCAGGGTGATGCAGGCCGATGCGAGCACCAGGCGCAATATCCAGATTGGGCTGCGCCAGCTGCGGACACCGCGCCGGCGGCCAGGAGAGACCAAGCGGCTGTTCGTCGAGGGAGAAGCGAGATGGACGGGGGACGAAGTCCGCAATGCCCTGATTACCGCCGGGATTCCCTTGGGCACGCCGATCAGCGCGCTGGCGGTGGAAGTGCTACCCGAGCCGAACGGCAGCTTCGCCGATCCGCTGGCCGGTGATTTGGGTCAGGTTCGGATCCTGCGCACGTCTCCGCTGGCAGCGGTCGAGCGCGACTGCTGCACGGCGTAGCCCGGGTGCTTGCGGGCTGTCTTTCTGCGCCGAATCGCGAGCGCGACTCGTGTCACTGTCGCCAGGACCAGCGCGAGCGCAGTCACTCCGACCGCGAGGATGACTCCGAAGACGAGGGCGACGAGCAGGACTCCCCCGGCGAGCGAGATGACCACGATCGCCGCCAGCATCGCGCGGAGACGATAAGCGAAGCCCGGCCGGCGGAGAGGACGCGCCAATCGGGTTCGGCGAGACGTCAGCTGAATCTGGAACCGCGCCATGACAGCGGCAAGTGGCCTGGAGCATCTTATCAGGCGTCTGCGTTCACGTCGCGCGTCCACAACTCGGACAAGGTATCGACGTAGCCGTCGGCGATGCGGAGACGCTGCGTCCGAGGGTATTGCTCAGGTGCGGCTGCTCCCGAGCATGACGCTGAACTGTCGTGAGGATTCACCGTCACCCATGTGACCGGAATACACCGCCGCTTGCGGAATATGTCAGTAATGACATATTATGGATTCTACGGCGCACGCCGACAAGCCGCTCGTCTGGCTGCACGGCGAGGTCAGGACGCCGCCCTTCTCGACGGAGGCGCGTATCGAAGCCGGCACGCTCTTGCGCCGGCTGCAGCGCGGCGAACGTCTCAGCCCGTGATCATCGCGGACGTCTTCTCCAAGAAGACGACCACGACGCCAACGACCGTCATTGACGTGTCCAAGGCGAGACTGCGGCATTACGACGACGCGGTGAAGGGATGACATGAAGAAGACGAAGCGCACGCGGCTCGAAGCGCGAGGGTGGCGGGTTGGGTCGGCGAAGGCGTTCCTAGGGTTGAGTGCCGAAGAGGCGGCCTTGGTCGAGACGCGTCTGGCACTCAGCCAGGCGCTGCGCTCGAGGCGCGTCGCCCACGGCCTGACACAAGGCGAGCTCGCGCGTCGGTTGAAATCCAGCCAGTCTCGAGTCGCAAAGATGGAGGCCGGCGACAAGACGGTCTCTGTGGACTTGCTGGTGAAAGCGCTGTTTTCTCTTGGCGCGAAGCCACGCGACGTCGGCCGGGCCCTGCAGCGCCGGACAGGGACGGCCGCCTGAGGCGAGCGCGCATCCGATGCGGCGATCGATCCCGTGACGTCCTGCGATGAGCAGCAGGGTGAACTTGACGCTCCAGATCAGGCACCTTGCCAGCCCGAAGCACAGAATGTCATGTTCGTTCTCCGCTCAGGTGCGCCGGCCGCGCCGCGTCCGCGGCCTGATCCGCTGCCGAATGCCATCAAACGCGGCCAGCGTCGAGGCCGCCTCCAGCACATTCAAATTCTTCACGTCGTCGGGGAAATAGTCGCGCACGCAGTGCACGATCACCCACGTGTCTTCCCGCTCGCCCAGCTCTCGAAGGTAGTCGCAGATTTTTGTGACCGTCGTGTCGCCGTAGTGGCGGTGGAACCACCGCTTATCGGCCAAGCAGAACGACCGAATCTCCCAGGCGTCGGACGCGCCGCGCACGTCGCGACGGCTCCGCACGCGAAATTCGATCGGCGCGCGGAGAACTCGCGCGACTTTGGGCAGATCGTGGTTGAGAATCACCGGCAGCTGCTTCAGAAACCGATGCCAGTCCCACCGCGCATCCATCTCCTCGCGTCCCTTCTCCACCGACAATCCAAGCGAGAGCACTGCGTGGATTCTGGAGAGTTCGGCCACGAACTGCGCTTCGACGAAGCGCTCCGCGCCTTGGCGCCACCAATAAACATGCCGCAGTGTCTGGTAGGGCGGAAAGTAAACGAGGCGGAGCTTGCGTTGTTCTCCGCCCAACTGCTGCTCAAGCGCATCGCGGATCTGCATCATGGTGGAGGGGCGCGTGACGGCGACGTCGGTGAACGCGCCACGGGTCAGCCAGTCCGGATTCATGGCGGCGGCAGTGTACCGTAGTCGGAGGGTGTCGAATGGTGAAGCGGCAGCCATACATCGCGGACATCGACGGCCGGGCCTCCTGGCCGTCTTAGGCGGTCGCCACGTTCGCAGGACCTCCTCCAACAACGCCCACAACTGTGCTTCGGCCCGCGAGAGCGGCTGTCTTCAACGGTGACGATGAAAGAATCTACAGGCGACGGCGGTTCCTCGCTACGGAGCCCATGCCCGGTCCGCAATCCGTCGAAGCCGTCTCCACTGCTGATCGTTACGAAGATCGGGCGTTGCCGTGGCGATTGCGGTAAGCACTTGCCCGAGCTCGCGCCATTTGCGTCTGTATGTGGGTGATGGACGCCCGATTCATACCGAGCATGACGATCGAAATCTTTAGGGAATTTGGGAGAAGTGGTCGGGGCGAGTGGATTCGAACCACCGACCCCTCGGTCCCGAAATGCCCACGGCGCCGCGAGCGTCGATGCGCATTGTAACGCCATTACGACCTTGCGCAACCAAGAAGCACATTCGCGTAAGCCGCTCGGTGTTGTCGCCCGTTCGGGCTGCTGCTGTTTCGCCCGCGCCGCAGCGCCGAATTTAACGTGGCAAATCGCTAACGCCTCGACGTCATCAAAGCCCGCCGTAAATTTGGTTTGAGAGTAACGGGCAGCGACCTACGCCAAGCGTACGTCGAATCAGGCAGGCCGCTGTATGCCATCGGCCTCGTTCAACTGCCCGCCGAGGAGACGCTCCACCTCCGCTAGCAGATCCGCTTCGAGGTGCTGCGCACCTGGACCCAACAGCGCTCGAATATATCTCGCAATATCCGGGTCACTCATAATCCAATAGATTTGATTATTGGTGGTCGCTGCTCGAGCGATACCGTTAAGCTGCACAGGGGTGAAGTCCCCGTGCCCGACTAATTGCGGCAAGAGCCTGCGGGATCGGGCGAAATTCCCACTTGTCGAGAGGTCCTGAATCAGGTGGTCCTTTTCCTCTTCCGTCGCCAAGTTGATGTCTCGAAAATGTTCACGCAGAAATGCTGACAATCGGCGATAGAACCGAAGCGAGCTGCCTTTCTTCTCTTCCCATTCGTGCGTCAAAAAAGAGTCGAACAGTTCGTCGTTCAGAGGCGATACCCAGTCTCCGTCGCCGGAGACGAAGAACAAATCAGTCCTGTTATCCACGGTTTCAATAAGCGACTCCCAGTTCAGCGCATCGCCGTGTGTCTTCTTCTTGCCCGGAGGATTGCCCCGGACCATGCGATCTCGAGCCCGAGCGAGTAGAGCGTCCGTCTCAGCCACTCGTCGGGCATGCCTAAACAATTCTGCGATCACGCCGTCGGCCTTCAAGCGACTGTGTTCGACGTCGGCTTCGAGAACTTCGAGTAGCTGCGACTTTGCCGCCTCTGCCGCACGCAACGCGGCTCGGTACGCTTCGTACTGTTCGTACTCTTTGCAGAGTTGAGGAAATTGGACGGCAAATTTCAGCTCGCGAAGCCGTTTGAGAGCATCAGCGATAGTTCCATCTCGGTTGCGCCTGAACTCCGAGCGAACCTGATCCGGCACGAGGAGCGTAATTGTTCCGTTTCGCACGAGGACTGCCAATTTGCGCAGCTCCTCCAGATCGTCGCTCGAGAAATGAAAGAACGATAAGTAGACGTTTGTGTCGATGAACAGATGCACCGTTAGGTCCCGCTGCGAGGCTCGACTTCGGACTTGCGTTCTTTGCGTTCCAGCCTCTTGGTGGAACTACGCCGCGAGCCGGCGCTTCGGGCGCATAGGAGGCAGAGGCGGCAGAGGATACTTAAGCACGACATCGCGTGCGGTCACCCGACGCCGCTGACGCGTCGGGTCGTGAAAAATCCAGATGTTGAACTTGCGCTCAGTTGACCAGGTGTCCCACCGCAATTCTGGCCAGCCGATGTGCTGAGCGATGAAGCGCTGAAGCTCCAGCTTCGGCCCGGTCACCTCTTCCTTCTGCCAGGCCGCCGCCACGGCGCCGAGTAAGACATCGCACAACTGGATGCTCGGCGTGTCCTTCGAGTCGTGCTCCTTCACGCCGTCCACGACCGGCCTGGTCCGACCTTGGCGTGCAGCTTTCGTGAGGACGTAGTTTGAGACGATCTCGACAACCTCGTCGGCCTTCGGGTAGCGTGACGCGATCGGGTCCACCCACACACGGAATGTTTGATCACGATCCTGCCGAAGCCGGAGCGCGTTTCCGATCTTGTGCGTGAGCAACTTCGTGAAGAACTTCCGGCGGGCCAGGTCGTAGTCGCCCTTGTGGAGTTCCTTGTCGATGGCGGCCTTCTCAACGAGCAGGCAATGGAAGCAGAGCGGTGCGCGCCGGAAGAACAGCTCAACGAGATCTTTGAACGTCCGAAGCGTGTGGCGGTTGACGTGCTCCCACTTGAACTCTGAGTTCTTGAACTCGGGATGGTCCGCTCGAATTTCGCGAATCCAGTCCTGAAAGTTGCCGCGGCGCTGCCATGCCATCCAAAGCGAACCGAAACCGTAGTAGCGGGCGCCGTGCAGTCCGGTCTCGTCACACGAGATCAGCCAACGCTTCACGCCAACGGGCGGATCTTCTTCTTCGGGGAACGGCACGACACGCGAATCAGCCATACGCCGACACTCCTTCCACGTTTTCACCAGAACGACGAGTCGAAAGGGCAGAGGGACTAGCGGGTGGGCAACGCTAGACGGGGACGGGCGAGCGCCGACTTCCCTTTGACTCTCGGTCTTGTGGGCCAGAACTGGCCCGGGAGTATAGTGCGCGCCATAGCAACTGAAGTCAAGGGCTAAGCCCCTACTAATGGGCAGGCAGTTACTCGGAGTTCCTAGATGTTGGGGCAGCACTCATCGGGCGATCTGCCCCGGGCTGACCGGCTACGCCCAAAGCCGCCGTTATACTCGGCTCTGGTGCCGAGCTTTTCCATGGTTCGAGGAGAGAGGGCATGGACACCTTCGCCAGACGCCGCGTTCGTGCCGTTTTAGTACTCCTGCTGTCACTGAGTCCCGCGACGCTACAGAGAGCGGAGGCATGCTTCTGTCCGCCCATCAGCCGGTGCGACGCGGTCGGGGCCGCAGATGCGGTATTCGTGGCCACCGTCACCGAGCGGGTCCGGGAGAACGTCGGCGGGAACCTCCAGTGGACGTTACCCAGGTTGACGGTCACGAAAACGCTCCTGGGGACGGTGCCCGCCTCGGTCACGATGATGCCTGCGGGAGGAGGCCCCGATGCCGAGGAAATCGCCGCCGCTCGTCCTGGCGAAATGTGGTCGGGCCGAACTAGCTGCGACTACGTGTTTGTCGTGGGGCGCGAGTACTTGGTGTACGCCAGGCGCCTCACTGACGGACGATGGACGACGTCTGAATGCGACGGAACGAAGCAGCTGAGTGAGGCGCGGGCGGATCTCGATTTTATCGCGGGTCTGCCAGCGGTCAACTCGCCGGCCCGCCTGATCGGTCGCATCGAACGTTCCGTCAGAGATCCGAAGAATCGGGCGTCGTTGATCGGCGTCCCTGCACCGAACGTCAAGGTTTCTATCAACAGCGCATCGTCAAGCGTCACGGTGGCGACGGATGCGGATGGGAAATTTGAGCTGCCTCTTGCACCCGGCGCGTACATCGTCGCGCCTCGGGTGCCCAAGGGCGCGCGGCGCCTCGTCCCCGAACGCATCATCGCGCGTGAGCGAGGGTGTGTACCGGTTCACTTCTCCTTGATGAGCAATGGGGCCATCGAGGGACGTGTGATCCGACAGGACGGCAGTCCCGTTCGCCGGGTCCGAGTGGGTGTCATCCCGGCCGACGTACCTGAGAATGTTCGTCCGGTCAGTGGAAATCTTACGCCCACGACATTCACGGATGATCTGGGGCGGTTCACGATCGAGCTCCTGCCCCCCGGACAATACCTGCTCGCGGTCAATCCGCGCCCGCATTACGACCCCTCACCGGTTTTCGCGACGGCGTTCTATCCAACTGGCGCGCGACAGCAAGCTCAGGCCATCGACGTGCGCGAGGGCGAGCGCAAGGAGCACATCACGTTTCGCGTGACGTCGCTGCCAGAGACTACCGTTTCAGGACGGGTTGTCTTCAACGACCGCCCTATTTCGGGTGCGACTGTGTCGGTGGCGGTCGCTGAGGGGGACGGGCGCAGCGTATCGTCCGCCACGTCCGGGCGGGACGGAACATTCCGGCTCCGAGTTATCGCCGGTGCAAACTACGTAATCCGAGCCTTCGTCCGGACAGACACTGGCTATCAGGAAGGCCACACCCGAATCCCCGTGACGAAACCGGTCGATGGCGTTCGCATCGCACTGCAGCCCGCGGTGAAGCGCGATCGCCCGAGGCAGGAGCGATGAAATCCTTGAGTGTTGACCTACTACTCTCCAGGGTCTCGCCCTCTTGAGCAGCACTTTCCTCGCCTAGGTCGTGGATCTGCCTCGACGAGCACGGCAACGCTCGACGCGCTCGCGACCGCGCTGTCTATTTGCCGCGCGGAAGAGCCCGCAATTCACCAAGAAAGGCGTCAATCGGCATTCCGACGTACCTGGAGAAATTCGGCGGCGTACGTTGAATGTGGCCGTCCTGAATGAGAAAGACGATGGCTGGATCGTAACTTCCCCTGGGAACGGCCAACCCTGGCTCGTCGTTAGTGATCCCGAACCCGCCTGAGTCCAAGGACCGCAGAAACACCACCATTTGCTCGGCGGAAGCGCGGGTCGAGGCCGGAGCGCTGCTGCGTCGGCTCCAGCGTGGCGAACGTCTCAATATGCCAGCATCGCGTCCGATGCCGGTCATCGGTCGCGGCTGGCGGACAACCGTCAGGACGGCAAGCCTAGAACACATGATTGCCCGGCGCAATCTGGGGGCTATCGCTCTAACAGTGCGGTGGCCCCCACGTTGGCCCCTACGCTAGCCCTTCCCGTGATGCACGAAGAGACGCTGACTGACGTAAAAGCCTTGGGGAACCCGAATGCGCTCAATCGAATCGACGTCCGCGGCCTGTGTCGCGGCTGGCTCGCGGTGTGACGCCGCTGGGCCGCCTCCGGGGTCGCGACTGGGGGGGAGCGACCCCCTCATTTCGGGTGGGCCTTGACCCCAGCCCGCCCCCGCCGGGGGTCGCTCCCCCCTCGTACCATGGACGCATCGCCTCACCTGCTTCGGTGACGGCATCATGCCGCGGCTGCGACGCGGCCGCTCCGACGCCAGAGCATGCGGAAGTGCTCGGTCACGTCAAGGCTTCGCTCGCTGCGCTCGCCGCTGGCGCGGCCTTGACGTGACCTCCGCGCTTCCGTGTCTCTGGCCGTTATCGGAGCGGACCCAGGACCTCGGTCGTGTCCAGACCGCGCCACGCGCCGATCACGTAGATGTCCTCGCTGGTGCCGCGCCACTGGATCCGGCGACCGGCGAACTCTGTGTTGTTCGACGACTCCGATCGAGCGACACGGCCCCCGCTAGGATGCGCGCGCGGCGTGCGTGCAGGTAGCCCTGCGTGGTGCGCAGATCCTTGTGCCGCGCGAGCTCCTGCGCGACCACGGGATCGCCCGTATTCTCGGCCGTCCTCGAGCAGAACTCGTGGCGCAGCGAATGCCAGACGACGCCTTTGTTCCGACCGAGGTTGATGCCCGCCAGCCTGAACAGCCGGTGCCACTGGAAATGCTGCTGCCGGAACCCCGACGCGGTTCCGAACACGTACGCGTCGGGATTGTTCTGCAGCGCGTCCCGTCTCGCGCGAAGGGCGGCGATGAGCCGCTCGGTTCCCGCGTAGACGCGCTCCTTCTCGCCGGTGAACTTCTCCCCTTTTGACTGAACCTCGATCACCATGACGTCGCGGGATTCGCCGTCGATGGTGACGGTCACCGGATTGAAATCGACGTGCTTCAGCTGAATCTTCATGAGCTCTTCGCGGCGCACACCAGTGTCGAGCGCCATCATCAAACGAAGGCGCATCATCGTCCCCTGCCGGCGAACACGTGTCGCCGGATTCCAGACCAGGCCGGCGATCACTTCGCAGCACAGGGACGGCGAGATCTTGAAGTCGGCCGCGATCGCCAGCTGCGACTCCCCCGCCGCCGCGCGACGACGAATGTCTTCGGCCTTGTGCCAATCCAGCTTCGACCACGGGGTTGGCGCCACGTCATCCAAGCGATCGCACGCCGCGAAGAGCCGATCCTCAATCCCTTCCTCGAGCCGGACGCGGAACCGGCGCTTGCACCCAGTGCGGCGCTCGATGGACGCCATCGGGTTGACCTTCATGCGCACGACCGTGCCGTTCTTCCACTTAATCGCGCGCACGAAGAGCGAATTGAGCATCTGGTAGTAGCGGTTCCAGGTGTTGTCCGCCCAGCGTCGTTGGCGTCCGAGCTCGTTGAGCCAGCGCTCAATCTGCAACGAGGCGTTCTCGAGGTACTCGAGCGTGTACGAGCCGAACTCACGATCGATCGCACGGAGCATCGACGTCAAAGATGCGAAGTCGAGGTCGTGGACCTTCGCGTAATGCTCCTTCCATTCGGCGATGAACGAGCGCAGCGTCTGCTTGCCCCCGAGCACTTCGTACTCGCCGTCCGGGCGGAAGAAGTGCTCGTCGACGGCGGCTCGCAGCCGGTTCAGGACGACAACGGCATGCTGACGCCGCCGCGGATCGACGTACTGTCCCGACCAGTTCGCCAGGTTTACGTTTACGTGCTTGTACTTGGCGTACCACGGGCAGTCGCACTTCAGGGGATCGCGGTTGCGGCAGATCGCGCTGTGCTTCTTGTAGAGGTTCTTGACGCCGCTGCGCCCACGCCTAGGCACGGCCGCACCTCACTTCGCGATGCGTGTGTGAGCCTCCGCCCAGGCATCGAGCCATTCGCGGCGTAGACGAATCGTGCGATGGCCGAGCCGCGTGTGCTTCAGGCCGCCGGACGCGCAGCCGTCGTAGATGATGTCGACGCCGACCTTCAGGTACTCCGCCGCTTCGCGCGGCGTGACCCAGACGGCGATTTTCGGGGTGGGATCCGCTGGTTTCATCATGGGTCTGCTCACGCCGACGGTACGGCGTGGGCTCGATCGCGTCTGCAGCGGGACCGACACTGTCGATGCGGAGCGGTGTTGGTGCGTGCGCTGTGGAACGCATGCGCGGCGGGAATGCGACGTCGAAGCAGGTCATGACAGCCTCCAATCGGTGGTCGTTGGCGGCCGTCGGGTTGATTCAACCCGTACAAAACAAACGGTCCGCCGGCGCTGGCGGACCGTGATTTCGAGTTACATAGGAGCAACATCCCGAGGCAAAACACCCCGGTCTGAGCCCTTCATGCCCGATGATGACCGAGCATGACGTTCGAAATTATTAGGGATTTCGGAGAAGTGGTCGGGGCGAGTGGATTCGAACCACCGACCCCTCGGTCCCGAACCGAGTGCTCTACCAGGCTGAGCCACGCCCCGACACCAAGCGTGAATCACGATCCTAACACAACTTCACGCCCCGCCCCGCCCGCGGCAGCCGCCCGGATCTCACTCGTCGCGCAGCGCCGCCGCGGGATCCACGCGCAGCCCGGCGCGCGCCGCCGCGAACGCCGCCAGCATCCCGGTCAGCCCGACGCCGGCGGCGACGAATCCCAGCACCACCGGATCGCGCGGACGCACCTCGAACAGCAGACTCGCGATCACCCCGCCTGTGGCGGCGGCCCCCGCCAGTCCCACGGCGAGGCCGCCGCCGATCGCCGCGAGGCTCTGACGCAGCACGAGACCGAGCACCTGCCGTCCCCGCGCGCCGAGCGCCACACGGATGTTGATCTCGCGGCGCCGCCGCAAGACCCCATAGGCCGTCGTCGCATAGACGCCGAGGACCGCGATCAGCAGCGCTGCCCCGCCGAAGGCGCTGAAGAGCGACGCCTGGTAGCGGCGCCCCTCGACGGCCGTGTCGACGACCTGCCGCAGCGGCGCGACGGCGGCAATCGCCACCTCCGGATCGATGTCGCGGATGGCCCGCCGCACGGCGGCGACGACGGCACCCGTGTCCCCGTCGACGCGGACGACCAGCACGGACCTGCCTTCGTTGTTCGACCAGTAGGGAATGTAAACCATGAGCGGGGACTGGGTCTCGAGCGCCGTCACGCGGCCGTCGCCCACGACCCCGACGACGCGGTAGCGGACGGCCGGGTCGGCGCGAGCGAACTCGCGGCCGACCGCGTCCTCCCCCGGCCAGAGCGTCTGCGACGCCCGCATCGAGATCACCGCCGGCGGTACGGTTGACGTCCGATCGGAGGGATCGATCGCCCGCCCGCGAAGCAGCGGCATCCCGATCGCGCGGAAGTACTCCGGACCGACGAACCGGTAGTTCGCGCTCGGCCGCGCCGCGCCGGCGGTGGGACGATCGGGACGCACCATCACGTCCACCCACGTCTCGCCCGTGAGCGGCAGCGCCGAGGTCCACGCCGCGCTGGTGACGCCCGGGATCTCGCGCACGCGATCGTAAATGCGATCGTAGAGCGCAGCCCGAGCCGCGATGCCCGGATAGCGCGCCGAGACCGGCGCGATGTCGATCGTCACCGCCCCCTCCGGGGAGAAGCCGGCGTCGACGCGAAGCAGCCGCGTGAGGCTCGACACGAACAGGCCGCTCACCGCGAGCAGCATCACCGACAACGCGACCTGCGCGCTGAGCAGCGCCGCGCGCGCGCGTCGTCCGCCGCGATCGCTGGTCCGCCCGCCGGCGCGCAGCGCCGACTCAAGCGTGCCGCCGCCGATCTCGAGCGCCGGGAGCAGCGCCACAGCCAGCGCGGCGAGCCCGGCCGCGAGCCCGGCGAACGCGAGGACGCGGGCGTCGATCGAGACGTCCTGCACGCGCGGCAGCGCCCGGGGGGCGGTGGTGACGAACACGCGCAAGCAGAGGACCGCGACGCCGACGCCTGCCGCGGCGCCGATCGCCGCCAGCCCAAGCTGCTCGACGATGACCGCGCGCACGAGCCGCCAGCGCGCCGCGCCGAGCGCGCCGCGCACGGCGACATCCCGCTTCCGCGCCGCGGCGCGCGTGAGCGTGAGGTTCGCCAGGTTGGCGCACGCGATGAGCAGCACGCCGCCGATCGCGCCGAGGAGCAGGAGGAGGCCGCGGCGCGACGAGCCGACGATGGTCTCGGTGAGCGGCATCACCCACGCGCGCAGTTCCGCCGCCTCACGTGTTTCGCGGCGCGCGATCTCGGCGACAGTGCCTTGGAGCACGTCCATCTCCGCCCGCGCCTGCGCCAGCGTGACGCCCGGTTTCAGCCGCGCGACGACGCCGTAGTTGAACTGTCCTATCCAGTCGAAGTCGGAGAGCGAGATACGGAACGGGACGATCGCGTCGACGGTCGTCGACAGCGTGCCGGACGGGTTCAGCGTCGCGAGCGCGGGGAGCGCGGAGCCGCGCGGCAGCACGCCGACGATCGTGTACTGCGTGCCGCCGAGCGTCAGCACCCGGCCGAGCACGGCAGGATCGGCGCCGAGCCGGTCGCGCCAGAGCGCATCGCCGATGACCGTCACGCGCGGCCGATCGGGGCGCTCGTCATCGAGCGTCAACCCGCGTCCGAGCGCGACCGGCGTCTGCAGCACGTCGAAGAGCGTCCCGGAGGTGCGAAGCACGCGCACCTGCGCCGCATCGGCGACGCCGGTCAGCGTCGAGGTCCGCCAGTCCATCTGCGCCATCGCCGTGAACGAGGCCGCGCGGGTCCGCCAGACGTCGAAGTGGCGCGGCGTCACGGCCAGCGTTGGATAGCGATGCGCGACGCCCGGCATGATCTCGCGGATCGAGACGAGCGCCTCCGGGTCGGGATACGCGAGCGGACGCAGCAGCACCCCGTTCACGATCGAGAACACGGCGGTGGCGGCGCCCAGCGTCAGCGCCAGCGTCCCGATCACGGCGGCGGCATACAGCGGGTCCCGGCGCAGCCCGCGCCAGGCATCGCGCAGATCGAAGAGGATGTCGGCCATGCCGGTTAGACGGACCGCGCCGCGCGCGGGGTTGCAGCCAGGCCGCCGGGGAATTGCGCTACTTGCGGCTGAACAGGGCGCGGAAATCTTCGCGATCCTTCAGCGGGGCAAAGCGCGGATCTTCCGCGATGGCGGCCGGCAGATACCGCGCCGGGATCGTGTTCAGCCAGGCCACGGCAGCCGCGGGGTCCCCTTTCATGAGGCACGCGTGCGCTGCGGGGAGGCCGAGATCGCGCGGGCCGAGCCCCTTCCCTTTCAGCTGCTCCAGTTCCGCGCAGGCGGCGGCGTACTGCTTGTCGCCCAGCAGGGCTTCGCCGTAGGCCAGCCGCATGCGGTGATCGTCGGGCCGCGCGGCGACGAGACGCGCGTACTCGGTGGCCGCCTCCTTGAACTTCCCCGACTGCGCGTAGCCGGCGGCGGTGGCCTCGCCGAGCGAGCCGCGGAGCGCCGACTGGTACGGCGCCGACGTGGCCGCCATCACGAACTCGAGCGTCTCGTCGATGACGCGCCGCGTCAGATCGTTGTCGTCCAGCGCCTCGAAGCCGTGGTGCCCGCCGGCGTAATTCAGCAGCGTCAACGGCGCATTCTGCGCGACGGCGCGCGACGCCAGCGTGCCGATCAGTTCGTTGAGCGGCGGGCGATCGAGTCCGGCGCGGACGTAGAGGATCGGCAGGTCGAGCCGGAACCGCTGGATGGTGGCGGCGCCGTAGTAAATGACCGCCGCCTTCACCGCGGTCAGCGACGGATCCTGCAGCGCCGGCAGGGCCGCCGACACGTTCCCCGACGCGGCGTAGACGGCGATGCTGTCGATGCCGTACTCGGCGGCCTTCTGCTCCAGGTGCGCGAGCAGCAGCGTGAAGTCCGCCGCTTCGCTCCCGCCGCGAAGGTCGGGCACGATCCCGACGATCCCCTTTGACGCGGCGGTCCGCGCCCAGGCTGCGTAGAAATCCCACTTGCGATCGGCGCCCGCGGCGCGATTGAAGAAGATCAGCGCCGGCCGGCGCCTGGCTGCCGCCGCCGGCGGCCTGTAGACGTCCATCGCGAGCACGGTCGTTCCGCTCTTCGCGTACTCCACGTCCCCCGAGACCGTGATCCCCGGCGCCGGCGGCGGAAAGGCATACGGCGGCTGCTGCGCCGCGGCCATGACGGGCGCAGACAGAACACACGAAAGGAGCGCGGCTGGGCGAATCATGCAGCGCAGTGTACCGGCGCCCCTGCCCCGCAGGGAGATTCGGTGACGAGCGTTCGACGGTGCGGGACGAGCCCCACCCCCTGGGGGCAGACCGACCCTCGCCCCTCGAACCTCGATCCTCGGCTGTCGGCCAATCCGTTGGCCGGCGGCCAATCGAATGGCCGCACCACGCCTCGCTCCTTCGCATATTCACGCCGGAATCATCGCTCCCGGGCGCGGCATCCACATTGCTGCCCACTCTCCACTCACTTCTTCGCAACTGATCTCAGGTCGCCGGCCACGCCGCCGCCAGGAGTCCGATCATGCTGGCTCGAATCTCCGCACTCGCCCTCGCGTTCGTCGGCCTCCTGCCGTACGCCGCGGAGGCGCAAGCGACGGTCACCTATCGCCTGCACAACGAAGCGTCGACGATCAACGCCGCGAAGCAGTTGAAAGCCGCGCCTCCCGATGTCGCGGCGGTCGTACGGCGCTCGCCGGACTTGAAAGGATCCAGCTCCAACTGGTTCCTCGTGCTCGATTACTTCGAGACGCAGGCCGGCGTGCCGAACCTGTCGGGAACCATCCCGGCAAACTCGGTGGTGACGTTTTCGGTCTGGCTGCGAAAGACCACGGTCGAAGGGATCTTTCATCCGACGGCCGTCCTCCACTTCAATCAGTACTGGGGACCGGTCCTCGGCCTCTGCGGCGCCGGCCAGGGACCGGACACGACGCTCCCGAAGCTGACGACGACGTTCACCAGGTACACGTTCAGCTGCACGATTCCCACCGATCGCGCGATGGCGAGCAGCGATCGCTTCTACGCCGAGATCGGCGCGTGGGTCGATTCGGCGCCGGCCAGGAAGAGCGTCCAGGTCGAACTGGGCATCGAAGGCGTGCTCAACGGCAACTACGATTCGACGATCGTCGTGCCGCTGCCGGTCGCGCCCGCCATCTCCGCCATCGCGCCGGCGTCCGGCCCGGCCGGACAGGCGGTGACGATCGACGGCCAGAACTTCGGGGCGTCGCAAGGCAGCAGCAGCGCCACCTTCAACGGCACGCCCGCCACGGTGACGAGTTGGAGCAACACGAGAATCGTGGCCGAGGTGCCGTCGGGCGCGACCAGCGGGCCGGTCGTCGTGACCGTGAACGGCACGAGCAGCAACGGTGTCACCTTCACCGTCATCCAGCCGCCGACGATCAGCGCGTTGAATCCGACGTCGGGCATCGCCGGACAGCAGGTCACGATCACCGGCGCGAACTTCGGCAGCGCGCAGGGCAGCAGTACCGTGCGATTCAACGGCGTCGACGCGACGCCGACGAGTTGGAGCGGCGGATCGATCGTCACCACCGTGCCTGCGGGTGCCACGACGGGGCCTGTGGTGGTCACGGTGAACGGACTGACGAGCAACGGTTCGCCGTTCACCGTCATTCCGCCGCCGACGCTGGCGGCCCTCCAGCCTTCCTCGGGATATCCAGGCGATCCGGTGACGATCTCGGGCAGCGGTTTCGCGCCGGAAGGCTCGTCGGTGACGTTCAATGGCATTGCCGCCGCGGTGACGTCCGCGACGGCGACCACGATTGTGACCTCCGTGCCGGCACAGGCGACGTCGGGGCCCGTCGTCGTGATCGCCAACGGACAATCGAGCAATGCGCTGCCGTTCACCGTCCTCACGCCGCCAACCACCGGGACGCTGACGATACGGACCTACGTGTACGACGAGAGCGCTCCGGGCCACCAGGGATCACCGGCGGGCGCCGACGTGTACGTCGCGATCGACGGTGTGCCAGCAGGCCGGACCGCGGCGGACGGTACCTTGTCGGTAGACGTCGCCCCTGGCGAGAAGGTCGTGACCGCCACGGTGCCGTCCACGTCGCAAGGCAACGCGATCGCCACCGTCGTGGCCGGTCAGACCGCCATCGCGACCGTCATCCTGACCGACTCCGGGGACGTGGCGGAGTCCACGCCGCTGGTCGTCGGCGAAGTCGTCGACGGCATCGTCCCGGTGACCTCGCCGACGTTCACGATGTCGTTCATGCGCGGCGGCACGCTGCTCCCGGTCGCGAAGCTGGAGCAGGTCGAGCTGATCAATCGCGCCGGCAACATCGAGTTCGAGCTGAGCAGCATGTTCGTGCTCTCGAGCGGGCGGATGGTCGCGCAGGACCCCGCATGGTTCTTCGTCTGGCTGCCGAACGTCGAACCGGCGGTGCTCCGCGTCCGCGCGCTGGATGCGGATGGGTTCACTCACGAGAGCAGCGTCGAGTTCAGCCTCGGGCAGCTCGCGTTGAATGTGACCGTCGCTCCCCCGCCGTCCAACCCGGCTCTGGCGGTGTCGAATATCGATGTGACCGTGTCGGTCGCGGGCACGGCGATCCAGATGCAGCGGACGACCGACTCGCAGGGACGCATCACGCTGCCGCTGATGCCGTACGCGACCGTCAGCCTCGACGCCGAGAAGCAGGCGGCCGGCGACTTCTACTACGGTGAAGGCGTGATGGCGCTCACCGAGGACTCGTCGGTGACGCTCGTCATGCGCAGCGTGACCGACATTCGCAACGGCGTGCCGCCGCTCGAAGTGCCGCCAAGCGCCCTGGTGTCACTGGCGACGCCGGCTGAGGCGAGCGCCAGGAGCGCCGCCTCGTCCGGTGCGTCTGCGTTCCGCCAGCCGGCTGTCGCGTTGACCGCGGCGGCCGAGGGACCGACGGCGTCGGTGCTCGTGACCTCCGACGGCCAGGGTGAGCCGGTTGAACAGAGCGCGCCGCTGACGGTGCCGCAGGGCACGAAGAAGGTGACGCTCAAGTACACCGTGACCAGCGCCGAGTATCCGGAATGGGTGCGCCAGAAGAGCCCGTACGACGACGTGTGGGTGATCGACGTGTTCGCCGGACGGCAGCGTCTGTTCAACATCCGCCGTCAGGTCAACGCGCAGCTCACGGGCGATCCGGCGTGGCAGGCCAACGGCAGCACGGGCGAAATCCAGGAGGAGCTCAACGTCGAAGCTCTGACGACGACGCAGGACGTCGAGCTCACGCTGCGCGCCAGCGCCACCAACATCAAGGATCATCTGTTCCCGACGTCGGTGAGCGCGGTGCTGGGCGCCGAGCCCAAACTGGCGATCCGGAAAGCCGACAAGGACGTCGCCAAGCCGCAGCCGGCGAGCATCGTCGATCCGGACGTGAAGCAGACGAAAGGCGACTCGACGTACTACAGTATCCCGACGGGCACGACGAACGTCTACGAGCGGTGGTTCACGTTGACCGTACAGAAGCCCGAGAACACGACGGTCGAGCGCGTCACGCTCAAGCTGAAGGACGCGGCCGGGACCACGCTGCAGACGCTGCTCAACGACGAAGCTCCGGGAGCGAACGTCCAGTTCGAGGACGAAGGACGCAAGATCAAGGTGCGCGCGTCGATGCACACCGTCTCGTCGACCGTGCCGACGATCCCGCCGGCGACGCATTACCTGCGCTACGAGTTCGTGGTCAAGGGCACGGCCGACGGCGACCCGGTGGAGTCGGATCCGAAGGAGTCGCCCGAGATGCACGCGCTCTGGCGGATGCCGCAGATCTTCGGCCGGTATTCGAAGCGCGAGACCGGCCTGGACGACTGGGCGTCGCGCGGCGCGTTCGACTGGCTGACGAAGCACTCCGGACTGATGCGCCGGATCAACGACATCTCCGGGGAGCACGCGCTCGATCTCGGGCATCAGGGGCACGCGCGCGGCGTCGACATCGACATGTTCCACTTCTATGTCTTCGACGCCAACAAGAGCGGCCAGCAGAATTACGAACTGCTGCGCGACAACGTGTTCGCCGCGCTCAACGGCAGCGCCGCGGCGAAGACGGCCGTCACGTCGTGGGTGTCGGAATCGCGCACCGGGCTTGGCGCCTTGATGGATCTGGCGGATGTGACCAATGTCATTTACGCCGTCGGGAACAGCCGGACCGAGGGGGCGATCACGCTGCCCGAGGGATGGGCGGCGACCCTGATCAAGACCGGCACACTGACGGCGAGCCAACTGACGCTCGATACAGGTACGGGCGCCTGGAACAAGGCGAACAGCTCCAAGTTCCTGTACAACACGATTCACAACTCGCACGTCCACGTGTCGCTCGACGATTCGAAGCTGTTGAAATGAAGCCTGTCCGCGCGGCGCTGCTCGCCGCACTCATCGGCGCCGCCGCGGCGGGCGTGGACGCAGTGGACGCCGCCTCCCGGCAGCCGGCTGCGCCGCCGTGCGAGCGCGAGCGCGCCGGGATGCTCCGGGCAACCGGCGACGCGAACGATCCCGGCGTCAGATCGATGAGGCGGCGCATCGATCGGGCGCTGGTCCTCTTCCGTCTGCACAAGCGGCCCGACGCGCTCCGGCAGGTCGACGCCGCGGCGCGGGATCTTCAGGCCCACCCGAGTCTGTTCGCCCGCCGCGCCGCCCGGATGACCGCCGCCCTGTCGTCGCTCCGGAAGTGCGTGTCGACCGCGACCCCGCCGGCACTGGCGACGGTGGACGTCCGCGTCTTCCGCCTGGACGGCGGGACACTCGATGCCATGGGGGCCAGGGACGGCGCGGGCATCTACATCCGCGTCGACGACGTCGGCGTCGGCCGTACGAAAGCAGGCGGAACGCTGCGAGTCGAGGTCCCGGCCGGATCGGTGCGCCTCACGGCCGTCGTCCCCTCGACGGCCGAAGGGCGCAGCGTGGTGACGGTCGAGCCCGGCGGATCGAGCAGCGCGTCGATCGGGCTGGACGGCGACCGTGACGTGATCGAGGAGACGGACCTGGTGCTCGCGGAAGCGCGCGACGGCGTGGTTGCCGCGGGCGCGACATCACTGACCTTGCGTTTCGTCTCCGACGCCGGACCGGTGGCGCTTCGAAGCGGCGTGCAGATCGATCTTCTGGATCATTCCGGGGGCGTCGCGCAGGCGCTCACGCCGCTGTTCAGGATTGCCGACGGCGCGATCGTCGCGGCGGACGTCTCAGCGGTGATGGCGGCGCTGCGCCGCGATGCCGACGCGCCGGTTCGCTTGCAGGTCCAGGCGGTGGATGCCGACGGATTCACGCACGCGAACGACGTGCAGTTCCGGATCCGCTAGGCGGTGCGCAGCGGCGTGGAGTCGATCTCGAGCGTTTCGAGACGTTCGAGCGCGGTGTAGTCCGTGAGGTCGGGCTGCAGCGGGGTGACCGAGATGTAGCCGTCGTGCACCGCCTGGAAGTCCGACCGATCGTGCGGCTCCCAGTCGTTCTGCCCTTCCTCGATCCAGTAATACGGCCGTCCGCGCGGATCGCAGCGCTCGTCCACGATCGTGACGTGGTTGCGCTTGCCCTGGACCGTCAGGCGGAAGCCTTTCGGCGTGCCCGTGGGGACGTTGATGCTCAGGAAGGTGCGCGGCGCGAGACCGACGCGGAGGACCAGCGAGGCGATCGTCGCCGCCGCGGCCGCTGCGGGACCGAAGTCGTAACTCCCCTGCGTGCGCGCCAGCGACACCGCGATTCCGGGCACGCCCAGCAGCGAGGCCTCCATCGCGCCCGACACCGTCCCCGAATACGTCACGTCGTCGCCGATGTTGAGTCCCTTGTTGATGCCGGAGACGACGACGTCCGGCGGCGCGTCGAAGAGCTTGGTGAAGGCGATGTTGACGCAGTCGGTGGGCGTGCCGTCCACTTCGTAGACGCCGGCGCGCAGCTGCTCGAGGCGCAGGGGGCGGCGGAGCGTCAGCGCGTGGCCGATGGCGCTCGCTTCGATGTGCGGCGCGACCACGGTGACGTCGCCGAGCGGGCGCAGCGCGTCCGCGAGCACGTGGAGCCCGTCCGAATGGACGCCGTCATCGTTGGTGACCAGGATCCTGGGCATGTGAAAACGCCAAGTATAACAGCACGCTCGCGGCGAGGGCGAGGCTGGCGCCGGTGAGAAACGCGGCGGCGGGCGAGACGCGCGTCCAGATGGCGCCGAAGATCAGGCTCGCGGCGAGGCCGCCGGCGCCGAGCGCGCCGTTGTAGATCCCGAAGGCGATGCCGCGCGCGGAGGCGGGCGCCATGTCGGCGACCCAGGCCTTCTCGACGCCTTCGGTGAAGCCGAAGTAGATGCCGTAGGCGAGGAAGATGGCGATCACGATCGGCACGGAGGTGGTCCACGCGAACGCGGCGTAGATGGCGGCGTACCAGAGATAGCCGCCGATGATCAGCGCGCGGCGGCCGAACCGGTCGGACAGCGTGCCGCCGATCACGGAGGCGCTCATCTTGACGACGTGGAGCGCGGACCAGAGCAGCGGGATCCAGACCGGCGCGATCCCGAGATCGGTGAGCCGCAGCAGGATGAAGGCGTCGCTCGCATTGCCGAGGGCGAAGACCGTGATGATCGCCATCGCGAGGTAGAAGCGCCGAGGCAGTCCGCCGCGCCAAAAACGGGGACTGTCCCCTTTTCCCCGCGCGGCGGAGCGATTTTCTTGGGAAAACTGCGGATCCCGCATTTTTGGCGGGGCTTTTTCTGCGGAAACGGTGACAGTCCCCGTTTTCGGCGGGGCGGGCAGGCGCAGGATCAGCAGGATCACCACGATCCCCGGCACCAGCGTCCACGCGAACAGCGAACGGTACGCGTCCGGATAGAAATACAGATACGCCGTCGCGATCAGCGGGCCCGCCACCGCGCCGGCGTGATCCATCGCGCGATGGAAGCCATAGACCCGCCCCCGCGTCCCAGGCGGCGCGAACCGCGCGAGCATGGCATCGCGCGGCGAGGAGCGGATCCCCTTGCCGAGCCGATCGGTGAAGCGCAGCGCGAGCACCTGCGGCCACGACGTCACCAGACCGATCAGCGGCCGCACCGCCGACGACAGTCCGTAGCCGGCAAGCACCAGCGTCTTCGGCTGCCCGGATCGATCCGTCAGCCATCCCGAGAAGATCTTCAGCGCGCTGTTCGCCGCCTCGGCGACGCCTTCGATCACGCCGAGCGACATCGCCGTGCCGCCCAGCGTCCGCGTCAGGAACAACGGCAGCAGCGGGTAGATCATCTCCGTGGCCATGTCGGTGAAGAAACTCACCCACCCGAGGAGCCAGACCGGCCTGGAGAGACCGTAGCGATCGAGCGGATTGCCGGAGGGATCCTGGCCGTACGGTGCCTGCACGATCCGTCCATTGGACCATAATCATGGCCATGGCGCCGTTCGATGCGGTTCTGTTCGTCGCGTTCGGAGGACCGCAAGGGCCGGACGACGTCCGCCCGTTCCTGGCCAACGTGCTGCGCGGACGCCGCGTCAGCCCCGAACGGGTGGAAGAAGTCGCCCACCACTACGAGCGGTTCGGCGGCGTGTCGCCGCTGACCGACCTGACGATGAAACAGGCGCGCGCCCTGGAGTCGACGCTGGCGGCGCGCGGGCTGCCGCTCCCCGTGCACGTCGGGATGCGGAACTGGCATCCGTTCCTCGCCGACACGCTGACGGAGATGTCGGCGCGAGGCGTCAGGCGCGCCATCGGCATCCTCGCGGCGGCGCAGCGAAGCTATTCGGGCTGCCTGCAGTATCGCGAGAACGTGCGCGACGCCCGCGCCGTGGTGCGGCAGGCGGGGGCGCCCGCGCCCGAGATCGTCTACGTGGGCGACTGGCACGAGCATCCAGGGTTCATCGCCGCCCATGCGGACCACGTGCGGCGCGCGTACGAAGCGCTCTCCCCCGGCGTTCGCGACCGCGCGCGCCTGATCTTCACCGCCCACAGCATCCCGACGCCGATGGCCCGCCGCTATCCCTACGAAGCGCAGCTGCAGGCGTCCGCCAGGCTGATTGCCCAGGCCGCCGGCCGCGCCGACTGGACGCTCGTGTACCAGAGCCGAAGCGGCCGCCCCGAAGATCCGTGGCTCGAGCCCGATATATGCGACTATTTGCGCCGGGAGCGGGCGGCCGGCCTGGACGCCGCGGTCCTGTGCCCCGTCGGCTTCCTCTGCGACCACGTGGAAGTGCTCTACGACCTCGACGTCGAGGCCGCGGCAGTGTGCCGCGAGACCGGGATCGCGATGGCGCGCGCCGAGGCGGTGAACGTGCACCCCGCCTTCATCGAGGCGCTCGCCGATGCCGTCGCCGGGACATACGGGCGGTATCGGGGCGGACGTCCCCTGGCGTTGGCTGCAGCGGTGTAGCTGCCGTGGAGATCTGAAAAGGAAGGGTCATGCGTAGAGTTGCCGTCCTCTTCTTCGCCGTTGCGCTCCTCTTCACCCCGTCCACCGCGGACGCGCGACAGCTGGTCGGCGTCGGTCCGGGCGGCGGGCAGGCCGAGTTCCCCATGATCCTGCCGCCGGGGCGGGTCCCGAAGACCGGCACCGGACGGCTCCGCGGCCGGATCACCGCCGCGGACACCGGCGCGATCGTCCGCCGCGCGCAGGTGCGGATCAGCGGCCAGGACATCGGGAGCAAGACGGCCTTCACCGATGCGCAGGGGCGCTACGAGTTCCGCGACCTCCCCGCCGGCCGCTTCAACCTGAGCGTGTCGAAGTCCGGGTTCGTCACCATGCAGTACGGCCAGAGCCGGCCGTTCGAGTCGGGCAAGCAGATCGAGCTGGCGGACGCACAGGTGATGGAGAAAGCGGACGTGTCGCTGCCCCGCGGCAGCGCCGTGTCCGGCCGCATCCTCGACGAGTTCGGCGAGCCGGTGGCGGACGCGAGCGTCAACGCGATGCGCCTGCAGTACGCCTCCGGCAGGCGGCGGCTGGTGCCGTCGGGACGCGCGTCGACGACGAACGATCTCGGCTACTTCCGCGTCTTCGGCCTGCCGCCCGGCGACTACTACCTCACGGCGACGGTGCGGACGCTGGACTCGATGGTGATGGACCTGATCGGCGGCGGCGCCGCCGGCGGGCCCACCGGCTCGAACAGCAACTCCGGCTATGCCGCCACGTACTACCCGGGCACGACGAATCCCGCCGAAGCCCAGCGGCTGTCGCTCGTCGTCGGGCAGGAGATGCAGCTGGACCTGCAGATGCAGCCGGTCCGGCTGGCGAAGATCACCGGCACGGCGGCGAGCTCGGACGGCAAGCCGATGAGCAACGCCATGGTGATGCTGATCCCGGCGATGAAGGATGCGGTCGCGATGATCCCGGGCGGCACGTCGCGCACCGACAAGGACGGCAACTTCACGATCAGCAACGTCGCCCCCGGCGACTACACGCTGCAGGTGCAGTCGCTCGTCGCGCTGATGAACGCGGCCACGCAGGTGATGTCGATGATGGGCGGCGGCGACGCGAAGGATCCGCCGCCCGCGTCCAAGCCGATGGAGCGCGAGTTCGCCGTCGCCAGCGTCACCGTCGCCGGCGAGGATATCTCCGGCCTGGTCGTGACCGGGACGCGCGGCGCGCGGGCGACCGGCAGGGTCGTCTTCGAAGGGGATCAGAAGCCGGCCGAACCGATCACTTCACTGCGCCTGATCGCGGTCCCGAGCGATGCCGACAACATGGGGGCGGGCGCGTCGGCCTTCGGGATGGCGAGCGTCAAAGAGAACGGCACGTTCGAGATCGACGGGCTCGCGGGCGGACGGCTGTTCCAGTTCATGAATCCGCCGAAGGGCTGGTTCCTGAAGCGCGTCACGCACGACGGGGAAGACATCACCGACAGGGGGCACGACTTCAAGCCGGGCGAGGAAGTGGACGGCTTCGAGATCACGATGACGCAGCGGACGCAGCGGCTCACCGGCCGCGTGACCTCCGAGAGCGGCGATCCGGTGAAGGAGTACACGGTGGTCGCGTTCCCCGAAGACCAGGCCAAGTGGACGCTGCCGTCGAACCGCTGGATCGCGTCGGCGCGTCCGGATCAGGACGGCAGGTTCGAGCTGCGCTCGCTGCCCGCGGGCAAGTACCTCGCCGTGGCGGTCGAGTACGTCGCGCAGGGTGAATGGAACGATCCCGAGTGGCTGGCACGCGCCGCCAGGAACGCCACCAGGGTGACGCTGGACGAGGGGGCGTCGGCGACGATCGATCTGAAGTTGTTAAAATCGTAAAAAGTCACACGCGATCAACCGGTTCCGGGGCAAACTCGTCCAAAATGCCACGTATGCTCCGAACCACCGCTCTCTCCGTCGTGTGGGCGCTCGCGGCGGCGGCCGCAGTCCCCTCCCCCGCCGCGGCGCAGGAAATCCGTCAGCAGATTCAGATCACCGGCGCCGGCGGCGACACGGGACCGTTCCAGATCCTGCCGCCGGGGCGGCAGGCGAAGACCGGCACCTCACGGCTTCGCGGACGCGTCGCGGCGGCCGATACGGGCACCGCGGTCCGCAGGGCGCAGGTCCGGATCAGCGGCCCCGACATCGGGACCAAAACCGCGATGACCGACGCGCAGGGCCGCTTCGAGTTCCGCGACCTCCCCGCCGGCCGCTTCACCGTCACCGTCGCCAAAGCCGGCTACGTGACGATGCAGTACGGACAGACGCGGCCGTTCGAGCAGGGCAAGTCGATCGACCTCGCCGAGGGGCAGGCGATGGACCGGGCTGACATCTCGTTGCCGCGCGGCAGCGTGCTCGCCGGACGCGTCGCCGACGAATTCGGCGAAGCGGTGGCGGACGCCGAAGTGCAGGCGATGCGGCTGCAGTTCCAGAACGGCAGGCGCCGGCTGACGCCGTCGGGCCGCATGGGCACGACCAACGATCTCGGCCAGTTCCGCATTTACGGCCTCCCGCCCGGCGAGTACTACGTCACCGCGTCGCTCCGCAACATGAACGCGCTCGTCGTCGATCTGCTCGGCGGCGGCCCGGGCGGTCCGCAGGGCTCGAACCAGAACACCGGCTACGCGTCGACCTACTATCCGGGCACGCCGAATCCCGCCGAAGCGCAGCGCGTCTCGGTCGCGGTCGGTCAGGAACTGGCCAGCGTCGACATCCAGCTTCAGCCGGTGCGGCTCGCCAAGATCTCCGGCAGCGCGGTGGGGTCCGACGGCAAGCCGATGGCGAACGCCATGGTCATGCTGATGCCGAAGATGACCGATTCGGTCATGATCCTGCCCGGCTCCTCGGCGCGCACGAACAGCGACGGGCAATTCACGCTGAGCGGCGTGACTCCCGGAGACTACTCGCTGCAGGTCCAGTCGTCCGGCGGCGTCTTCACGGCGGCCTCCGGCGATGCGATGCGCTTCGTGTTCTCCACCGCCGACCGCGGCCCGGCCGGCGGCGCCCCCGGGCAGCAGGAGCGGGAGTTCGCGATGGCCAACGTCACGGTCGCCGGCGAAGACATCAGCGGCATGGTGGTGGTGGGATCGCGCGGGGCGAAGGCGATCGGCACGATCGCGTTCGAAGGAGGCATGAAGCCGGAGGGGGCCACCGCGATTCGCGTGACCGCGCCGCCCGCCGACGTCGACGCGATGCCGATGCCGACCTTCGGCGCGTCGAGCGTGAAGGACACCGGCGCGTTCGAAATCGAGGGGCTGATCGGCGGACGCATCTTCCGCGCCGCCAATCTGCCGAAGGGCTGGTTCCTGAAGCGCGTCGTCCACAACGGCGAGGACGTGACGGACAAGGGCGTGGAGTTCAAGCCCGGCGAGGAGGTCAGCGGCATCGAGATCGAGCTGACCAACCGCTCCACGACCATCAGCGGCGCCGTCACCAGCGCGCGCGGCGAGGCGCTGAAGGACTACACGGTGGTGATCTTCCCTGAGGACCCGTCGAAGTGGGTGCTGCCGATGAACCGCTGGACGGCGTCCGCCCGGCCGGATCAGGAGGGGCGGTTCCGGTTCACCAACCTGCCGCCCGGCAGCTATCACGCGATCGCGGTCGAGTACGTGGCCTCGGGCGAATGGACGGATCCGGAATGGCTGGCGCGGGCGGCGAAGAACGCGACGCGGGTGACGCTCGAGGAAGGGGCGGCGAAGACGCTCGACCTGAAGCTGTCGGGGTCCTGATCGGTCGAGCTACTCAGCTCACCTTGTTGAGCAGCTCGGCGGCTTCGTCCTCCGGATCGTCGGTTTCCGCCGGACCCTGCCGCCGGGCGTAGACGTACGAGATCAGGAAGATCGTCACGATCAGCGCGAACGAGAACCACTTGTTGATCTCGAGATGGATGATTCCCGAGGTCGACAGGTACTCCAGCAGCAGTTTCACGCCGACCCACGCGATGATGATGAAGGCGCCGTCCACGAGCGCGGGATAGCGCCGCACCAGCGCCAGCAGCTTGCCGATCACCAGCCGCATCGTGATGATTCCGAGGATGCCGCCGGTGATCACCACCCACGTCTTCGGCGACATCGCTACCGCGACCAGGATCGAGTCGACCGCGAACACGATGTCGGTCAATTCGACCTTCACCACCGTCGCCCAGAACGCGGTCAAGCCCATCCATGGCGTGGCCGGCTTGACCTGCCGTCGAGCTTGCGCGCCGCCGGCCGCGAGAAAATGCGCCGCCGACAAGTACAGAAGATAGAGCGCGCCGATCAGCTTCACCCACGCGATCTGAATCAGGTGCACCGCCAGCAGAACGGCAAGGATCCGGAACGCAAACGCGCCGAGGATGCCGTAGCGCAGCGCTTTGCGCTGCTGCCGGCGCGGCAGTCCGAGCACCAGGATTGCAAGAACCAGAGCGTTGTCGGCGCTGAGAAGCCCTTCGAGCAGGACGAGCAAGCCGATTGTCAGGAAGTCGGAGAATTGGACGTCCATGTGGCGACCGGATTACTTTATCAAGTAAGTGATGGAGTTTAAGGACTACTACGCCACGCTCGGAGTGTCGAAGACGGCGACCGACAGGGAGCTCAAACAGGCATACCGGAAGCTGGCGCGCAAGCATCACCCGGACGTCAACCCGGGCGACAAGGCGGCCGAAGCGAAGTTCAAGGAGATCAACGAGGCGTACGAAGTGCTCGGCGATCCCGACAAGCGCCGCAAGTACGACGAGCTCGGCGCGAACTGGCGGATGTACGAGCAGGCGCAGCAGCAGGGCCAGCCCTTCCCCGGCGGCTCCCCCTTCGGCGGGTTCGGCGGCGGATTCGGCGGCGGCGGCGGCGGCGAAGGGGGCGCGTGGACGATCAACATGGGCGGCCCCGGCGGCACGCGCACCATGACCGAAGAAGAGATGCGCGACATGTTCGGAACGGAGGATCCGTTCTCGGACTTCTTCCGCACGTTCTTCGGCGGCGGAGGCGGCGGCGAGACGCGCGGCCGCAGCGGGCGCGCGCCGCGGGCGCAGAAGGGGCGCGACATCGAGTCGGAGGCCGAGCTGACACTCGAGGAGGCGTACCACGGCGCGATGCGCCGCATCTCGATCACCCTCGGCGGCAGCGCGCGAAGCGTCGACGTGCGGATCCCGGCGGGCGTCAAGGACGGATCGCGCGTCCGCGCGTCCGGGGAAGGCGAGGCCGGTACGAGCGGCGCCGCGTCGGGGGACCTGTTCCTGCGCGTCCGCATCAAGCCGCACCCGGTGTTCGAGCGCAAGGGGGATGACCTCTACACCAAGGTGTCGCTGCCCGTGACCACGGCCGTCCTCGGCGGCGAGGCGCAGGTGCCGACGATCACCGGCTCCGTCCGCCTCAGGATCCCCGAGACGACGCAGCCGGGGCAGATCTTCCGGCTGAAGGGGCACGGGATGCCGATCGTCGGCCGGACGGATCAGAAGGGAGATCTCTACGCGACCGCCGACATCCAGCTCCCCCGCGCGCTCTCCAAGGATCAGCGGCAGGCGTGGGAACAGATCCGACGAACCGAGAGTCGTAATTAGTACTTCAACCAGCAAGCCCGACTGACCATGAACATCCAGAAGTACACCGAGAAAGCCCAGGAAGCCGTCATCAACGCCCAGTCGATGGCCGACCGCGAAGGGCACCCCGAGATCACGCCGGAACACCTGCTGCTCGCCCTGGTCACCCAGGAGGGCGGCATCGTCCCGGAGATCCTCCGCAAGATGAACATCGAGCCGGGGGCCATCGCGGCGGGCGTGCAGTCGGAGCTGGGGAAAAATCCCCGCGCGCACGGCGGGTCCCAGCCCGCGCTGTCGGCGCGGCTCCGGCAGGTGGCCAACGCCGCCGAGGCCGAGGCCCAGCGGCTGAAGGATGATTTCGTCAGCACCGAGCACCTGCTGCTCGCGCTCGCGTCCGAGACCGGCCGCACCGCGCCGTCGGCGCGGGTCCTGCAGCAGGCGGGGGGGACGAAAGACGCCATCCTGAAGGCGCTCACTTCGATCCGCGGCTCGCAGCGGGTCACCTCGCAGAACCCGGAGGGGACGTATCAGTCCCTCGAGAAGTACGGCCGCGATCTGACGGAGCTGGCGCGCAAGGGGAAGCTCGATCCGGTCATCGGACGAGACGACGAGATCCGCCGCGTGATCCAGGTGCTGTCGCGGCGCACGAAGAACAATCCCGTGCTGATCGGCGAGCCGGGCGTCGGCAAGACGGCGGTGGTCGAAGGGCTGGCGCAGCGGATCGTGCGGCAGGACGTTCCGGAGGGATTGAAGCAGAAGAAGATCGTCGCCCTCGACATGGGCGCGCTGGTCGCCGGCGCGAAGTACCGCGGCGAGTTCGAGGAGCGGCTCAAGGCGGTGCTCAAGGAAGTCGCCGACGCGCAGGGGCAGGTCATCCTCTTCATCGACGAGCTCCACACCGTGGTCGGGGCGGGGGCGGCGGAAGGGGCGATGGACGCCGCCAACATGCTGAAGCCGATGCTCGCGCGCGGCGAGCTCCACACCATCGGCGCGACGACGCTCGACGAGTACCGGAAGCACATCGAGAAGGACGCCGCGCTGGAGCGCCGCTTCCAGCCGGTGATGGTCGGCGAGCCGACGGTTGAAGACACGATCAGCATCCTCCGCGGCCTCCGCGAGCGCTACGAGATCCATCACGGGGTGAAGTTCAAGGACGCCGCGCTCGTCGCCGCGGCGGTGCTCTCCCACCGCTACATCACCGACCGGTTCCTGCCCGACAAGGCCATCGACCTGATCGACGAGGCGGCGTCGCGGCTGCGCATGGAGATCGATTCGATGCCGGCGGAGATCGACGAAGTGCACCGCCGGATCATGCAGCTCGAGATCGAGCGCGAGGCGCTGCGCAAGGAAACCGATCCGGCGTCGAAGGAACGCCTGGAGAAGCTCGAACGCGAGCTGGCGAACCTGAAGGAGGAGAAGAACCGGCTGACCGCGCACTGGGAGCAGGAGAAGGCGGCGATCCAGGGCTCGCAGAAGCTGAAGGAGGAGCTCGAGCAGGCGCGCAACGACCATCAGCGCGCGCAGCAGCTGGGCGACTACGCCAAGGCGTCGGAGCTGCAGTACGGCCGCATTCCCGAGCTGGAGCGCCGCATCCGCGAGCAGGAGGAGCGGCTGGCCGAGCAGCAGAAGGGCCAGCGCATGCTGAAGGAGCAGGTCGACGAGGAAGACATCGCGGAAGTCGTCGGCCGCTGGACCGGCATCCCGGTCAGCCGCCTGATGGAAGGCGAGATCCAGAAGTTGATCCGGATGGAGGAACGCCTCCACCAGCGCGTCGTCGGCCAGGACGAAGCGATCGCCGCCGTGGCGAACGCGATCCGCCGCGCGCGGGCCGGGCTGCAGGATCCGAATCGCCCGCTCGGCAGCTTCATCTTCCTGGGGCCGACCGGCGTCGGCAAGACGGAGCTGGCCCGGGCGCTCGCCGAGTTCCTGTTCGACGACGAGCACTCGATGATCCGCATCGACATGTCGGAGTACCAGGAGAAGCACACGGTGTCGCGGCTGATCGGCGCCCCTCCGGGGTACGTCGGCTACGAGGAGTCCGGCCAGCTCACCGAAGCGGTCCGCCGGCGCCCCTACTCCGTCGTGCTGTTCGACGAGATCGAGAAGGCGCATCCCGAAGTGCTCAACGTGATGCTGCAGCTGCTCGACGACGGCCGCCTGACCGACGGCAAGGGGCGCACCGTCGACTTCAAGAACACCGTGGTGATCATGACCTCGAACATCGGCAGCCACTTCATCGCCGACGCGGCGCTGCGCGGCGACGCGCTGTCAGAGGGGGTGCGGCGCGAGGTGATGGACGCGCTGCGCGGCCACTTCCGCCCCGAGTTCATCAACCGCGTCGACGACATCATCGTCTTCCATCCGCTGACCCGCGACCAGATGCGGACGATCATCGACATCCAGCTTCGCGGCCTGGTCAAGCGGCTGGAGGATCGCAAGATCCACGTGGAGCTGGCGGACCCGGCGAAGGACCTGATCATCGAGGAGGGCTACGACCCGACCTACGGCGCGCGGCCGTTGAAGCGGACGATCCAGCGCCGCATCCTCGACCCGCTGGCCATGCGCGTGCTGCAGGGAGACTTCCGCGAAGGCGACCGCGTGCGCATAACGGTCAAGGCGGGAGATCTCTCGTTTGAGAAGGCGGAACAGGATACGCTTGTAGGGAATCGGGTCATCGGGTGATCGGGCGATCGGGTGATCGGGCGATCGCGGTGATCGGGCGATCGCGGTGATCGGGCGGTCCGACGAGCTCGATCCCTCGATCACCCGATGGCCCGATCACCCGATGGCCCGATGGCCCGATGGCCCGATGGCCCGATGGCCCGATGGCCCG